>DAHWEX010000174.1 GCA_027326205.1 Actinomycetota bacterium | reverse complement strand
GGCCGGCTTCATCGAAACGTCATGGTCCTGTCAGGGCCCGTGCCGGTATCCGCGCCGATGCTGTGCCGCAGACGATTACGGCACCGGGCGAAGGCGCGGCGGCTAGCGGCCCGCGCACGCGGGTGCCGGAAACCCGGCCCGAAGGAGGCCCGATGTGTGCTGTCCGAACCGCCAGCCCGCCAGGCGACGTGAGCGTCCCGTCGTCAGCCGGGGATTTCTACCGTGCGCTCACCTCGCGCAACCGCGGCCTGCTGAGCAGCGATGACCAGCAGCTGCTGCGGCACGCGGTCTTCCTGGTCGCCGGGTGCGGCTCGATCGGCGGGGCCGTAGTGGAGCCGCTGGTCCGGCTGGGCGCGGAACGGCTGGTGCTGGCCGAGCCGGACGACTACGAGCTGCACAACCTCAACCGCCAGCACGCCCGGCTCTGCGACCTCGGTCGCAACAAGGCGGTGGTGCTGGCCGAATGGGCGGCGCAGGTCAATCCGCACGCCAGGGTCGAGGTGGACACCGCCGGAATAACGGCCGCCAGCGCGGCCAGGCACGTGGCCGCCGCCGCCGTGATCGTCGATGCCGTCGACGTGACCGTTGCTCCCGCGCTGGCCTGCAAGTACCTGCTGCACCAGGAGGCAAGCAGGGCCGGGGTGCCGGTGATCTGCGGCTACGACATCGGCGGCGTGCAGCTGATCCTGGTGTACGACTACCGCCGTCCCCGGACCCGCGTGCTGGGCGGGCGGGTCACCGAGCGCGACCTCGCCCACCCGATGCGGTTCCTGGCCCGGGTGGTGCCGCTGCGGGCGCTGCCGGCCGAGATCTTCCCGGAGCTGCGCAGGCAGCAGTCCGGTCAGGCCGGGTCCTTCCCCCAGCTGGTCTACAGCGCGCTGCTGTTCAGCGCGCTCGCGCCGCGGCTGGCCGTGGACCTGCTGGCCGGGCGGCCGGTGCGGCGGCGCATCATCGTGGACGCCCACCACCTGCCCCGCACCCCGGGCGCCCGGCTCCGGGCAGACTGGGCCCGGGCCGGGGCGCTGGCCCGGATGGCCCCGGCCGTGCTGGCCTACCGCCGGGATCCCGCCGCTCACCAGGTATCGCGGGAGACGTCATGACACCGGTAGTTACCCGCGTGAATCACGGTAACGCGCGCGCCGGCGGCACGGGCGCGCCCCCGGAGGCGGACGCGTTCGCCGAGGAAGTGATTAGCCGCGGTACGGCGGTGCGGGTGCCGGGCCTGCTTGCCTCGCCGCCCGCCGGAGCGCTGTACCGGGTGGCCGGCCGGCACGGCGTGGCCGTCGCCGCGCTGCCCACCACCAGCCTGACCCGCGACGAGGTCGCGAGCCTGCTGCGCTTCCGGCTCGCCCAGTACCTGGACATCGGGTTCGTTGACCGGCAGGTCGCCTACGCCCGGCAGATGCGCACCGAGCCGGAATCGGTCGCGGCTCCCGGCGACGTGCACGTCGTGGCCGGGGTCCCGGGCACCGGGGAGATCTTGTGCTACGCGGTGGTGGAAGAGCCGCCCCTGGCTCCGCCAGGCTGCCGGGTGCGCGCGCAGGACCGGGCGCTGTTCCCGGTGGAGCAGGTCCACGGCGCCGGGCTGTACAACCGGCTGCCGATCCTGCCCGACCTGCCGGTCGCCAAGGTCCGCGAGATGGGCCGCTTCGTCCGCAACCAGCGCCCGGCCGTCGGCCGGGACCTGGTGGCCCGGGCCGTCGTGGAGGTCTGCGTGGCGGTGTTCCGGCTGATGGCAGGCCCGATGCGGATGGAGGTTGATGCCGTCATCGGCGACCTGGAGGAAAACGTCGCCAAGCACAACCTCGACTTCCTGCACGTGCCGTGCGTGGTCATCCACGGCACCGTGCCGTACCCGGGCGGCGCCTCCCACCTGTACCCGCGCTACCAACTGCACACTGTCCACCCGTTCGCCTGCCTGGTCAGCGACATCGCCACCGCGCTGCCGCGGCTGTGCGCCGTCGAGGAGGCGCTGGCCGCTCCGGGTGAACGCGGCCTGCTGTCGCTGCTGCGGCTGCGGTCCGAGGGTGCCATCGCGCCCAGCACGCTGTGCCCGGCCCGGAACGGCCAGCCGGCAGAGCCCCGCATGCCCCAGCAGCAGACTGGCATGCACGAGCGCAGCCGCCTCCTCGGCCAAGGCGCGTGGCTGCGCCAGTTCCTCCCGTTCGCCAGCCTCTCGGCCGCCGAGGCGGCGCTGCTGTGCACGCGCCTGCAGCGCCTCAGCATCCAGGCAGGGCAGGCCCTCACCCGCCAGGGTGAGCACGCTGACGCCCTGTACATCGTGGAGGACGGCGAGGCCGCGGTGCATCTCTGCGACGGTAACGGCGCCTCGCAGCGCATCGGCTCGCTGCAGCCGGGCCAGTGCTGCGGGCACGCCGCGATCCTGGACGGCGCGGAACACCCTGTCACCGTGACCGCCGCGACCGACATGACCGTCCTGCGGCTCGCCCAGGCCGACCACGGAGCCTGCCTGACCCCGTACCCCGAGGTCATCGGGCATCTCATGCGGGACACCCTGCGCCTGCTCGCTCAGGTAGACCACCATCACCGGCACCACCCCGCCCGGGGCGCCGTCCCCGACGGCCGGTGCGGTTGCGGCGACAGCTGCGCCTGCACCGGACACGGCCACCCCGCTAGCCCCGGCGCACCAGGCGCCGGCCAGGCCTGATCCAGAAAGGTGATCCTAGTGACCGAGCCCTACGCCGCCGCCTGGGCGATCGATGAGCGTGACTTCCCCGGCAACGCCGGCCCCAGCCAGATCCTCCGCTTCGCCCTGCGCTACGCGATCCTCGCCCCGTCCGGCCACAACGGCCAGCCCTGGCGCTTCCGCATCGACCAGGACCTGCTGCACGTGCTCGCAGACCGCAGCCGGGCGCTGCCGATGGTCGACCCCTGCGACCGGGAAATGCTGATCAGCTGCGCCGCCGCCATCCACCTCACCCGCATCGCGCTGGAGCATTTCGGCTACCATCCCGGCATCACGCTGCTGCCCGCGCCCGGCGACCCCGACCTGCTGGCCACGATCCGCCTCGGCCCGCGCGGCACGCCGCCGCCCGGCCGCGCGCTATTCGACGCCATCCTGGCCCGCCACAGCAACCGCAGCCCCTACCAGGCCAGCCCTGTCCCCGGCGAGCAGATCGCCCGGCTGTGCGACGCCGCCGCCGGGCAGGGCGCCTGGTCGCAGCCGGTCACCGGTCCGGCCGCGATCAGTGCCGCCGCCGGCCTGATCGCCGATGGCGACCGGATCAAGTGGCACGACGCGGAATTCCGCCGCGAGCTGTCCGGGAGGCTGGTCCCCAACCGCGGCCACCGCCGTGACGGGATGCCTGGCTACGCCTTCGGCATCCCCGGGCCGCTCGCCCGCGTGGCTCCGGCCGTTGTCCGCTGCGCCGACCTGGGCCGGCTGCGCGCCGCCGCCGACCGCAAGCTCGCCCTGGCCACCCCGTGCCTGGCCATCATCGGCACCGACCAGGACGACCCGCCCGCCTGGATGGCCGCCGGGCAGGCCATGGCGGCCGTCTTGCTCCAGGCCACCGCGGACGGCCTGGCCACCTCCTTCCTTAGCCAGGCCATCGAAGTCGACACGCTGCGCCCGCGGTTGACCACCCTCACCGGCCGCAGCGGATACCCGCAGCTGCTGCTGCGGGTCGGACACCCCAGCCGCGCCGCACGGCCCTCTCCCCGACGTCCGCTGAGTGACGTGCTGGCCTCGCCCGCGCCCGTCCACGACCGGACAGGAGCACGCCGATGACCGCCACAAGCCGCGGCCTGCCGCTCCGGCCGCCCTCCCCGGCCTCGGCCGCCAGGCCGGCGCCGCGCCGCGCGTGGCTGACGGTACTCATCCTCAGCATGAGCCTGCTCATGATCGGCCTCGACAACACCATCCTCAACGTCGCCCTGCCCACGCTGCAGCGATCCCTGTCCGCCACCTCGACCCAGCTGCAGTGGACTGTCGATGCCTATCTGCTGGCCTTCGCCGGGCTGCTGCTGGCCGCAGGGAACCTCGGCGACCGGATCGGCCGCCGCCGCGTCCTGCAGGCCGGGCTGGTCATCTTCGGCGCGGGCTCCGCGCTCGCCGCCCTGTCCGGCACCGCCGGCCAGCTCATCGCCAGCCGCGCGGTCATGGGCGCCGGCGGGGCGCTGATTATGCCGTCAACCCTGTCGGTCATCACGTACATCTTCGACGGAGGGCAGCGGGCCAGGGCCCTGGCGGTGTGGACCGCCGTGGCCGGGATCGGGATCGCGCTCGGCCCGGTCACCGGAGGATTCCTGCTGAGCCATTACTGGTGGGGATCGATCTTCCTGGTCAACGTACCGATCGCCGTGCTCACCCTCATCGCCGGGCTGTTCCTCATCCCGGAATCCCGTGACCCGGATGCCGGCCGGGCCGACCCGCTCGGGGTCGTGCTGTCTATCGCCGGCCTGCTCAGCCTGGTCTACGGCGTCATCGAAGCCCCCACCAACGGCTGGACCGGCCCGGTCACCCTCACCGCGTTCGCCGCCGCCGCGGTGCTCCTGGCGATCTTCGCCGCCTGGGAGCTGCGCTCCAGCCACCCGATGCTGCGGCTGCACCTGTTCCGGAACCGGCGGTTCAGCGCGGCCAGCGCCACTATCGCGCTGGCATTCCTGGCCCTGTTCGGCGCGCTGTTCTTCCTCACCCAGTACCTGCAGCTCGTCCTGGGCTACAGCCCGCTGCAAGCCGGTGCCCGCACCGTGCCAGTCGCCGCGGGGCTGCTGACGGGCTCCGTCCTCAGCACGCCGGCCAGCCGGCTCCTGGGCACCAAGCTGGTCGTCGCGGCCGGCATGCTGCTGGCCGCCGGAGGCCTCGGCGTGCTGACCACCCTGACCCCGGCCAGCGGCTACGGCGCGGTGCTCGCCGCGCTGCTGCTGGCCGGAACCGGGATCGGCGTGGCCATGCCGCCGGCCACCGACTCGGTGATGGGCTCGCTACCGCTGGCCAAGGCCAGCGTCGGCTCGGCGATGAACGACACCGCGCGCCTGGTCGGCGCCGCCTTCGGCGTCGCCATCATGGGCACCACGATCTCCGAGGTCTACGCCGCCCGCCTCGGCACCGTGGCAGCGCACCTGCCCGCCCCCGCCGCCGCCCCGGTCCGCGGGTCCCTGCAAGCCGCCCTCAGGGTCGCGCAACTGCTCGGCGGCCCCCGAGGTCACGCACTGCAGGCCGCCGCGCGCCAGGCCTTCACCGATGCCATGTCCCGTGCCGCGCTCATCGGCGTCGGCGTGACCCTGGCCGCGGCCCTCGTCGCCCTCGTCCTGCTCCCCGCCCGAGCACCGGGCCATGCGGCCAGGTCCTGAGGCATCACGGCTCGCCGCGATAAAAATAGATCGTTATTCCGAACGGGCCGTGGTTTCTACGCGCAGATGACCAGCGAGGAACAGTGTCCCGCCCGGCTTGCCCGGCTATGTGGTAGAACAAGCCGCATGAGGTCGACAGAGCAGCACAGGCCGGGCATGATGACGCGGCTTGCGGCGGCGATGCACGGGGAAGTGTCCGCTGACACCGTGGAGGCCTACCGGCGGGCAGGCGGGGTCGCCTACCAGGACATGACAGACGCCGAGCAACTGCGGGCAAGCCTGGCGGCATCGGGCGCGGGGCTGTGGGGGGCGAGTCCCGCGCAGGCGAGCCGGCTGCTGTGTGCCTGGAACGCGTTCGCGCTGCAGACCCTCGGTGACGAACTGGTCGAGGCCGATTACCGGGCCGACCCGCGCACCGTGGGTTTCCTGCCTCCGGTGACCGCCGAGCAGGCGGCGGCGTTTCTCGGCGAGGTCGAGCAGTGGTCATCCCGGGCCCGGCGCGCCGCCGACGACACCACCTACGACATCACGGCCGAGGTCGCGCTGCCCGTGCCGCTGCCCGGCTGGGTCAAGGTGGAGCCGTGCCCGCGGGCCCACCTAGACGCGATGCTGGCCGCCGCGCGGGCCATGCGCGGACGTACCGAGGCGGCCCTGGCCGACTTCATCCGCGCCGAGCCGCCCCAGGGCAGGGAAGACGCGGCAGCGCGGCTGCGCGGCCGGGCGGCCGAGGCCGACAGCGTGGTGGCCTACGGCGAGGCCCTGTGGTCCCCGGACGCGTCCGGGCCGGTGCACGAGCGGGTGGAGAACTCGCTGCGCCGCGGCATCGCCGCCTACTACGAGCTCGGCCAGCTGCTGGCGATGCCCGTCCTGACTGACCGGCCGCAGGTCAGCGCCGTCCCGGTCGCCGCCCGGCCGCTGCCGCTGCCCGGCCAGGCCGGGTTCGACCAGTGGTGCCTGACCGACGCGCACAGCCGTGCCCGCTGGCAGCAGGACCCGGCCGCCTGCCGGGCGATCGAGACGCTGTGGCGTTACGACCCCGACCCCGCCGCCACTGTGGCGATCCAGTCGCAGATCGACGCGGCCGTCGCCGCCGGGGCCGTCGCCGGCGAGACGTCCCGCGGCCCCCGGCACTACAACTGCTGTCCCTGGTCGTCCATCTACCAGGTCCGCCAGCCGGTCACCATCGCCGGGCAGCAGCTGCGGCCGGTGCAGGAATTCACCTTCGACGTCTCCGCCGAGGAAATGGGCGAGGGCGGCGAGTTCACCCGCCGGCTGCTCCTCGGCCCGTTCCACCCCACCACCAAGATCGACTACTGCGACCCCAGCGACCGCGACTAGGCCGCCCAGCGGCTCCCGCTGAGCGGCGG
>DAHWEX010000167.1 GCA_027326205.1 Actinomycetota bacterium | reverse complement strand
CGCCAACTCCGTGACCCGCACCATGCTGGCCGAGCAGGCCGGCCCGGAAAACACGGCAGCCGTTATGGCTGTGTGGGCGATCGCCTGGGCGGGCAGCAAGCCGGTGGCATCCCTGCTCGACGGCGCACTCGGCACCCTGCTAGGCCCGCAGTGGACTGGATTGCTCCTTGCCCTGCCGGCCCTTATCCCGTTCCTGGTGATAGCGGTAGAGCCCAGAGTCGGCTTCTGGGCCAAAAGCTTTCCCGTCAACCCGGCCGGAACCCTCACGACAAGCGACGCCAGGAGTTGAGCGGCGGCCTCGGCCCGGGGAAGCGTGCCAAAATCTCTAGCCTCATGCAGCACCCCAGTTCCCGCCCGTCAGCTTAGCCATTTCCGTACCAGATTAAGAGATGACAACATCGCTCGCGATCGACATAATCGATATTGGGATGGCGGACCCTACCACGACTAAGTCCTAAGCGGATCGGCCGGGAATCGCTAGCCTCGCCGTGAACTCGACAGCAGGAGGTGTCCATGGCGAAATTTCACGCTCGCCCGTCGTTGCAGTACCGGTACGAACACTACGACCCTTACGGCGGCGAATAGCGGCGTCTGGAAACCGGCCTTCGGCCACAGCAAAAAATCGTAAGCCACGACGCGAGCCCCGGCGGGCGGTATACGCCGGGGCTCGCGCCTCTTGCGACTAACCAGGGCGTCAGTAAATTCCCTCACATGAGGGTATTTGACTTCTGCCGGAGATCTAGTCCCGCCTCGGAACGCCGCGACAAGCGACGGCAATCTTGCCGGGCCTTCTCATAGTGCCGATGAGTGGGGCCGACAGAATGTGCGCGAGAAAATGTCCGGCCCATCCACTCCCCGGGAGCGTGGCTTGTGGCGGTTCGGCATCATTCGGCAGGGGCCCCGGCGGGCGGTATCCGCCGGGGCCCCACCGTACCCCCGCTTCCTGATGTCCAGCATAGCCCAATCTTCCTTCTCATACCAGACATACCAAAGCAGGGTATAAGATGAATGAGTAACCTAGAGTGCTACATCACGGCGCCGCCGGTGTACCAGCAGATCGCCGACGACCTCCGCCGGCGAATCGAGTCCCACGCGTTTACAGTCGGCAAGCCACTGCCAAGGGACCTTCATCGCCCCCGTAACCAGATCACGTGCGGCCTGGGCAGAGTTCCCGGCCGCTTCGAGAAGCCCGTCTAGCGCTGGCCTAACAGGGATGACATAACCATCGGCCGGGCCTCGGGTCCGCCGTGCGGGTCAGCGGGTGGCGGAGATCGTGGCGCTGCCCAGGACCGTGGCGCCGTCGTAGAGGACGGCGGCCTGGCCGGCGGCTACGCCACGGGCCTCGCCCGCTAGCCGGATCTCCAGGTTCCCGTCGGCGACCGCGGCGGTGCAGGGGTGGACCTCGCCGTGGGCGCGGAGTTGGACCTGGCACTCGATCGGGGTGGCGGGAGGCTCGATGCCGGTCCAGACCGGGCGGATCGCGGTGATCTCGCGGACGCCCAGGGCCGCCGCCGGGCCTACGGTGACCGTGTTCGAGACTGGCTCGATGGACAGGACGTAGCGGGGGCGGCCGTCGGGGGACGGGCGGTCCAGGTGCAGGCCCTTGCGCTGGCCGATGGTGAAGCCGTGGGCGCCCTCGTGGGAGCCCAAGACCTCGCCGTCCTGGGCGATGATCTTGCCGGGGGCGGAGCCTAGCTTGCGGGACAGGAAGCCCCGGGTGTCGCCGTCGGCGATGAAGCAGACGTCGTGGCTGTCCGGCTTGTCGGCGACGAGCAAGCCGCGGGAACGGGCCTCCTCGCGGACCTCGGACTTGGGGGTGTCGCCCAGGGGGAACAGCGCGTGCGAGATCTGGTCCCTGGTGAGGACCGCCAGCACGTAGGACTGGTCCTTGCCCGGGTCGGCGGCTCGCTGCAGGGCGCCGGAATCGGAGACCCGGGCGTAGTGGCCGGTGCAGACCGCGTCGAAGCCGAGGGCCACGGCGCGGTCGAGGACCGCCTCGAACTTGATCTTCTCGTTGCAGCGCAGGCAGGGGTTCGGGGTGCGGCCTGCCGCGTACTCGGCGACGAAGTCGTCGACCACGTCGCGGGCGAAGCGCTCGGCCATGTCCCAGACGTAGAACGGGATGCCGATCACGTCGGCCGCGCGGCGGGCGTCCCTGGCGTCCTCGATCGTGCAGCAGCCGCGCGCCCCGGTCCGGTACGACTGGGGGTTGGCGGACAGCGCGAGGTGGACGCCGGTCACCTCATGACCTGCGTCGACCGCGCGTGCCGCCGCGGTTGCGGAATCGACCCCGCCCGACATGGCGGCAAGAACCCGAAGACCCATAGCCCTTTCAGGTTATCCGGCCTCTCGCGGCGCATTACCCACGCGCGGATGAGCGGGCGGCGGCGCGGCGGGCGCGGGTCACCGCCTCGCCGATCGCGGCGCCCAGGGCGTCCACGTCGGCCTGGGCGCTCGTGTGGCCGAGGGAGAAACGCAGCGAGCCGCGGGCGCGGGACTCGTCGGCGCCCATCGCGAGGAGCACGTGGCTGGGCTCGGCGACGCCCGCGGTGCAGGCGGAACCAGTGGAGCAGGCGATGCCCTTCGCGTCGAGCAGCAGGAGCAGCGCGTCGCCCTCGCAGCCGGGGAAGGAGAAGTGCGCGTTGCCCGGCAGCCGCTCCGGCCCGGGCGGCGGCCCGTTCAGTATCGCGTCGGGAACGGCGGCGAGCACCTGGCGGATCAGGTCGTCGCGCAGCGCGGCGACCCGCTTGGCCTCCAGCGACCGCCGCTCCGCGCTCGCCACGGCCGCCACCGCGAAGGCCCTGATCGCCGGCGCGTCCAGCGTTCCCGACCTGATGTCCCGTTCCTGCCCGCCGCCGTGCAGCACCGGCACGGGCGCGAGGCGCTTGCCGAGGATCAGCGCCCCCACCCCCACCGGCCCGCCGAGCTTGTGCGCGGTCACGGTCATGGCGTCCACGCCCGAGGCGGCGAAGTCCACCGGCAGCTGCGCCGCCGCCTGCACCGCATCGGTGTGGAACGGCACCCCGAACTCGTGCGCCACCGCCGCCAGCGCGGCGATCGGCTGCACCGCCCCGACCTCGTTGTTGGCCCACATCACGCTGGCCACGGCGGCGGACGCCGGGTCACCGGACAGCGCGTCCCGCAGCACGTCAGCGGAGACGAGCCCGTGCGAATCCACGTCGAGCCACTCGGCCCGGGCCCCGTGCGCCTCACACAGCCACCGCACCGAGTCAAAGATCGCGTGGTGTTCAACCGTCGTGGTCAGCACCCGGCCGCGGCGCGGGTCGGCGGCCTGCCTGGTCCAGTAAAGCCCCTTCACGGCGAGGTTGTCGGCCTCGGTTCCCCCGCTGGTGAAGACCACCTCGGAAGCCCGGGACCCGAAGACCCCGGCGATCTGCTCCCGGGACTCCTCCACCACCCGCCGCGCCCGCCGCCCGGCGGTATGAAGCGACGAGGGATTGCCGAGCTGTGCCAGCTCTTCGGTCATCGCCGCGATGGCCTCGGGCAGCATCGGCGTGGTGGCAGCATGGTCGAGATAAACAACCGGGGAAGTACTCATCGCACCCTCAAGCCTAACCGAGCCGCTACGCCGCTCACATCAATGCTTCTGCCGCCCGATACCGCGCCGTGCCCTCGATCGGGCAAGTCCTCGAGAGCTGGCGGTCAGTGCGGCGCCGAAGGTCGCGCGGTACGGCGAACCCCCGGCGGGCCGCATGACGGTCGCCGGGGGCTCGCGGACAGGCGGCTGCTAGCCCTTGTGCTTGTTGATCTCGTCGATGAGATGCGGGACCACGGTGAACAGGTCGCCGACGACGCCGTAGTCGGCGATCTCGAAGATGGGCGCCTCGGGGTCCTTGTTGATCGCCATGATCGTCTTGGACGTCTGCATCCCGGCCCGGTGCTGGATCGCGCCGCTGATCCCGACCGCGACGTACAGCTGGGGGGAGACGGTCTTGCCGGTCTGCCCGACCTGGAAGGCGTGCGGGTACCAGCCGGCATCGGTCGCGGCGCGGGAGGCACCCACCGCCGCGCCGAGGGCGTCCGCGAGGTCCTCGATGATCGCGAAGTTCTCCGCGCTGCCGACCCCTCGGCCGCCGGAGACCACGACGGAAGCCTCGGACAGCTCGGG
>DAHWEX010000156.1 GCA_027326205.1 Actinomycetota bacterium | reverse complement strand
GCCCCGAGCCGGGGCGGTGGCCGTCGTTAGCGTGACGCCCGGAAAGCCCTTTTGACGCGAAAGGCAACAGATGTCACTCTCGCGCAGGCGCAGCGCCCCGCTCCGGCCAAGGCCGGCGGCCGCCGCGGCCGTCACGGCCGCCGCGGTCGCCGCCGTCGCCGTGGTCGCCGTCGCCGTCCACGCTGCCACGAACGGCCCCTCGGTCGCCGTGCACGACGCCGCCGACTCCGGAGCGCCGCTGGCCGCGAGCTACCAGGCCACCGCCAGCTGGGGCACCGGGTACTCCGGCCAGTACACGATCAGCAACCCGGGCAGCGCCGCGGTCACCGGCTGGACGCTCGCCTTCACGCTGCCGCCGGGCACGACGCTGTCCTCGCTCTGGGACGGCTCGTACGCCAGCGGCGCCGGCCAGGTGACGGTGAAGAACGACAGCTGGGACGCGACCATCGGCCCCGGCGGGACGGAGACCGTCGGCTTCGTCGCCAAGGGCACCGGCCAGCCGGGCGGCTGCGCGGTCAACGGGTCCCCGTGCCGGGCGGGCACCGCCGCGCCGGCCACGGCCACGGGTTCCGCGCCGGCCGCGGCGCCCACGCCGGGCCGCCCGGCTGCCTCCGCCCCGGCCACGCCGGCCAGCCCGGCCGCGGCCTCGTCGAGCGGGACGCCGTCCGGTGCGGCGGCCGCGTTCGCCCCGTACGTGGACACGAGCCTGTACCCGCCGTTCAGCCTCGTCTCGACGGCGCGGGCGACCGGCGTGAAGCAGTTCAACCTGGCGTTCGTGGTGGCGGGCGGCGGCGGTGGCTGCACGCCGGAATGGGGCGGCGTCACCGCCATCGGGTCCGACCCGGTCGCGTCCCAGATCGCGGCGCTGCGGGCGATCGGCGGCGACGTGCGGATCTCCTTCGGCGGCGAGGCCGGCAGCGAACTGGCGCAGACGTGCACCAGCGCCGCTCAGCTCCAGGCCGCCTACCAGCGGGTCGTCTCGGCGTACGACGTCAACAAGCTCGACTTCGACATCGAGGGCGCGGCGGTGGCCGACACCGCGGCCAACGCGCGCCGCGACCAGGCGCTCGCCGCGCTCCAGGCGGCCGACCCCGGCCTCGAGGTGTCGTTCACGCTCCCGGTGCTGCCGTCCGGCCTCACCGCGGACGGCGACGCGGTGCTGACCGGCGCGGTGCGGGCGGGGGTCAAGATCTCCGCGGTGAACGTGATGGCGATGGACTACGGCGACGGCGCCGCGCCGAACCCGAGCGGCCAGATGGGCACGTACGCGATCGACGCGGCGACCGCGACCGACGCCCAGGTCGCCGCCGCGCTCGGCGTCAGCGACGCCGCCGCCTGGCCCAAGATCGCGGTCACCCCGATGATCGGCGTGAACGACACCAGCGACGAGATCTTCACCGTCGCCAACGCCGAGCAGTTGGCCGCGTTCGCCGCGGGCAAGCACCTGGCCTGGCTGTCCATGTGGTCGGCCGCCCGCGACACCGAGTGCCCGGGCGGCGCGGAAAGCTTCGCCCAGCCCACCTGCAGCAGCATCGCGCAGGCCCCGCACCAGTTCATGTCCGCCCTCGGCGCCTACTGACAGGAGCACCATCATGCACATTTCCCGCCGGACTATGCTCGCGGGGTCGGCGGCGGCGGTCGCCGGCCCGCTGCTCGCCGTTGGCCTGCCCCGGGTGCTGCGCTCCCCGGCCGGGCCGGCGCAGCGGCTCGACGCCGCGACGACGGCCGCCACGGTCTCGTTCGAGATCCAGAACAACACCGGCTCCGACACCGTCTACGCGTTCGTCACCGGACAGGCGCTGACCAACGGCAACGCGCTCATGCTGCTGCAGGCCGACGGCCAGACGCCGTACTACCCCGCGTCCCCGTCCGCGACCGGCAGCCCGCTGGCCGTGGACTGCGCGATCCCGCTCGGCGCCTCCGGCGGTTCCCCGGTCACGATCACCGTCCCGCAACTGGCCGGCGCCCGGCTGTGGTTCTCGATCGGCACGCCGATCACGTTCCTGCTGAACCCCGGCCCCGGGCTGGTCGAGCCGTCCGTCACGAACCCGTCCGACCCCAACATCGCCGTCCAGTGGGACTTCGCCGAGTTCACCTACAACTCCGCCCAGCTGTTCGCGAACATCACGATGGTCGACTTCACCTGCCTGCCGATCGGCCTCACCCTGACCGACACCGCGGGCGGCACGCAGAGCGTCGCCGGGCTGCCCGGCGGCGGCCTTGACACGGTGTGCGCCGGGCTGACCGCGCAGCAGGCGGCCGACGGCAACCCGTGGACCGACCTGATCGTGACCAGCGGCGGCCGGAACCTGCGCGCGCTCAGCCCGCAGAACGGCATCGTGCTCAACCCCTCGCTGCTCGCCGGCTACTACGACGACTACGTCGGACAGGTCTGGCGGAAGTACGAGTCGGCGACCCTGACCGTCGACACCCAGGCGTCCTACGGCACCGTGACCGGCCAGGTGAGCGGCGGCTCGCTCACCTTCCCGGGCGTCGGCTCGTTCGCCGCGCCGACGACCGCGGACATCTTCAGCTGCGCGACGGGGCCGTTCAGCACCGCGGGGGCGAGCGGCGCGGTGCTCGCGGTCATCCCCCGGCTGGCGGCGGCCTTCAACCGCAGCACGCTGCTCATCGACGCCAGCCAGCCGGACGGGGAGAACCCCGCCGACTACTACGCCAGCGCGGTCACCAACCACTACGCCCGGCTGGTGCACTCCACCCTCACCGGCGGCCTCGGCTACGCCTTCCCCTACGACGACGTGACCCCGGACAACGGGGTCAACCAGTCAGGACCGGTGTCCAGCGGCAGCCCGGCCCTGCTGACCGTCACCCTGGGACCGGTCCACTAGGCCTCCTTGCCCTGGCGAACCTGAGCCTGTCACTTTCCCGCCACCGGGGACACTGTCAGACTGGGGCACGGCCCGCATCAGTGCACCATAATCCCGGTTCGCGTTCCCGCTGTGCCGAGACGCTCGGTGAACGTTTGGTTGACGATCGCAGAAGGCCTTGCCCGCGGCCGCACGACAAGATATATCTTGTCGTGCGGCCGCCGATGATTCGCGGTGCCGCGGGGAGTCTGCACCCATGGCTGGATGGAACAGGAAGGAACCCGGGGAACATGTCTGTGATTCGAGCGCTCTTCTACGCTCCTGCGGGCCGGCGCACCAAATGGCTTGTGGTGCTGTTCTGGCTGATCCTGGTGGTGCTGGCCGGACCGCTGTCCGGGAAGCTCACCGGGGCGGAGAAGAACGACAGTTCCTCGTGGCTACCGCCGGCGGCGGAGTCCACGCAGGTGCTGAACCTGCGGTCGAGTGTGATCTCGCCGAACGTCTACCCGGCCGTCCTGGTCTACGACCGGGCCTCTGGCGTCACGCCAGCGGACAAGGCCAAGGCAGCCGCGGACGCGGCGAAGCTGGCCCGGGTCAGCGGCGCGGTGCCAGGTACGGTCACCGGACCGATCACCTCCGCCGACGGCAAGGCGATCGAGATCATCGTCGAGGTCAACCTGGGGAGCAAGGGCTGGAACGCGGCTGGCCCCGTCGTCAGCGATCTCAGGTCAATCGGGCAGGCTGGCGCGGACGGCATGTCGGTGCACGTCACCGGGCCGCTCGGTACCGCCGCCGACTCGGGCAACGCATTCAAGGGGATCGACGGCACGCTGCTTTACTCCGCGCTCGCCGTCGTCATCGTGCTGCTGCTGCTCACCTACCGCAGCCCAACCGCCTGGCTGCTTCCCGTGATCTCCGCCGGCGTAGCGCTGACCACCGCGCAAGGTGCCATCTACCTGCTCGCGGCGCACGCCGGGCTGACCGTGAACGCGCAGTCCGCGGGCATCCTCGATGTGCTCGTCTTCGGTGCGGGCACCGACTACGCGCTGCTGCTCACCGCACGGTACCGGGAGGAACTGCGCCGCCACGAGGACCGGCACGCCGCGATGGCGGTCGCGATACGGCGGGCCGGCCCGGCGATCGTGGCGAGCGCCGGGACGGTGATCGTGTCGCTGCTCGCGCTCTCGCTGGCCTCGCTCAACTCCACCAAGTCGATGGGGCCGGTGCTCGCGATCGGCGTCGCGGTCGCGGTCGTATCGATGATGACCCTGCTGCCCGCACTCCTCGTAGCCACTGGGCGATGGGTGTTCTGGCCGGTCAAGCCCGTGTTCGGCACGCCGGAGCCGACCTCGACCGGCTTCTGGGCCCGGCTTGGGCGCCGCATTGCCCAGCGGCCGCGCGGCGTATGGGTCGCAACCGTGATCGTGCTCGGCGCGATGGCGGCGGGCCTGGCCGGGCTGCATGCCAGCGGGCTCACCAACGCCCAGTCGTTCCGCGGCACCCCCGACTCGGTGGCGGGCGCGGCAGTGCTCGACGCGCACTTCCCCGGCGGGGCGGGAGAGCCGGTGCAGGTGTTCGGTGCTCCCGGCTCCGGAGCCGAGATCGCCGCCGCGCTCAAGTCGGTGTCCGGGCTGACTGCCGTCACTGCGCCGCAGTCGGTCGCGGGCCACGCCTACCTGGAGGCCACGCTCACCACAGCGCCGGATAGCCAGGCCGCGTACGCCACCATCGACCGGGCGCGCGCCGCGGTGCACGCGATTGCGGGAGCGCACGCGCTCGTCGGCGGGAATACCGCGGTCAACCTCGACGTCCAGCGGGCGGCGGCACATGACCGGACGCTGATCATCCCGATAACCCTCGCCGTGGTCTTCGTCATCCTGATGCTGCTGCTTCGCGCCTTCGTCGCGCCCGTCATCCTGATCGCCACCGTCGTGCTTTCCTTCGCGGCTGCCCTGGGAGTGAGCGCGCTGTTCTTCAACAACGTGTTCAACTTCGGCGCAGAAGACACGTCGTTCCCGCTCTTCGTGTTCGTCTTCCTCGTCGCACTCGGCATCGACTACAACATCTTCCTGATGACCCGGGTACGGGAGGAGGCGCAACGGCAGGGCGCCCGGTGCGGCGCCGTCACCGGGCTCGCCGCGACCGGCGGGGTGATCACCTCGGCGGGCGCGGTCCTCGCGGGGACATTCGCGGCGCTCGCCACGCTTCCGGTCACCTTCCTCACTGAGATCGGCTTCGCGGTCGCGTTCGGCGTACTGCTTGACACGATCATCGTGCGCTCCGTGCTTGTTACCGCGCTGAACCTCGACCTCGGCCGCTGGGTCTGGTGGCCGAGCAGGCTCGCCCGACAGCCCGCGCCCGAGGCGGAGAACCTCAGGAACGCCGAGCGAGTGAGCGTGCCGAGCAAGCCCTGAGCCGGTCCGGGGCTGAGCCCCGGACGGGCCGATAGCCGCCCGTCGCGAACCGGTAAGGACTCGCGACGGGCGCCCCGGCAGGGGCCGGTATGCCTGCCGCCCTCAAGGAATCGAGGCTCAAGTCAGGTGACGCCTGCGTGACCCTGTAACTCCATGGGCCACAACCGCCCATCACGTACCGATGGCGGGCGGATCGGCATTGGGCATCACATGTACCGATGTACACGTCGGCTCCCCTTAGCCAGGCCGAGCAGGCCGATGCCAAGGAAGGACTCACGGTGGCCAGTGCACCGCAATACGGCGCCGACGGCTACATGGCGGACGGGAACCTACCGCAGTACGGTCTGATGTGCCGGGTGGCGGGGAAAGCCAGTACCGGCGCGATCGTCGCCATCACCGTGACCGCCCCCGACGACACCGCCTTCACCCCCGGCGCGGCCTGCGCGGCAGCACGGCAAGCCGCCGCCGCCTGCCTGGCCTAGCACCGGACCGGCGTAAGCGCCAGCGCGGCTGAAGATGAGAACAGGCCCGGGAGTTAGACGGGGCCTCGAGTGCTCGCCGCCGCACCCGTCTCTAGCGGCGACCACTGAGCGTGCCGCAGCGGCGACACGGCCGCTAAGCCTCAGATCGGGCGGACGTTCTCCGCCTGCGGCCCCTTCTGCCCCTGGGTCGCGTCAAACTCGACCTTCTGGTTCTCGTCCAGCGACCGGTAGCCGGAGCTCGCGATCGCGGAGAAATGCACGAACACGTCCGCCGTCCCGTCATCGGGGGCGATGAAACCAAAGCCCTTATCGGCGTTGAACCACTTCACTGTTCCTGTTGCCATCAGTCCACGTCCTCTGCCTGATATCCATCGCGCGACATCGCCGCGCCGATCGTGAGCTTACCGCTCCTGGCTCCCCCGCCGGACCTAACCTCATTTCTGGGCATCCGCGGCACTAGCTGCTTGCGAGTTCTGCTCGGGCAGGCTCGGGGTACATCCAGCAGACCGCCGACGCCGGAGGCGGCCGGCTGACGCCTGCCGCCCGGGGAAGTGGCGCGGGTTACCAGCGCTTGGTCTTTTCGAAGCGTGGCTTCCATATGGCCCGGTACAGCGCCCGTACCGGGGGCGGGAGTTGCCCGAGAATCTCGCGGGCCTGCCCGGGGGCGGCGGAGCTGAGCATCCAGGCGAACATCTCCCCGCCAGCGGACAGGCCGTTGCGGCGAGCGCGTCGACGGCTCCGGCGAGCTGGCCGGTGTCCGGGTCGCGCGGGCTGGCTGATCCTGACCACGTTCGACCTCGACGAGTACGTCTTCGGCGCGCTGCGGGCCGGCGCCAGCGGCTTCCTGCTCAAGGACACCCGGCCGGCCGACCTGCTGGACGCGATCCGGGTCGTCGCGGCCGGGGACGCGCTGCTGGCCCCGGCCGTCACCCGCCGGCTCATCGAGGAGTTCACCCGGCAGCCCGAACCCCGGCCGCGCCCGCCGGCCGCGGCCGGCGACATTACCGAGCGCGAGCGGGAGGTCCTGACGCTGATCGGCCTTGGCCTGTCCAACACCGAGATCGCGTCCCGGCTGCACGTCAGCCTTTCCACGGCGAAGACCCACGTCGGGCGCCTGCTCATGAAGTTCGGCGCGCGCGACCGGGCCCTGCTGGTCATCGCCGCCTACAGCACCGGCCTCGTTCGCCCGCCCTGAGCGCCGCGCCCGCCGGGTGTCCTGACAAATGCCCGAACTCTAGTGATCGTCACGTCCGGCCGGTACATTCTCTCAGCGTGACTGTTACCGAGGCGACCACGGAGCCGACGGAGCGTGTTCCCACCGGGTGGACCGCCCGGTTCTCCCTGCTCTGGTTCGGGTTCTGGATGGCGTGGCTGGTGCCCGTGCAGTTGGTGCTGCCGAACCAGTTCGCGGCGCTCGACTCGGCGCACAAGGTGCGGGACTTCGGCATCGCCAACGGGGCGGCCGGGGTCGTCGCGCTGATCGCGCTGCCGGTGGCCGGCGCGCTCTGCGACCGCACCCGGTCGCGGTGGGGCAGGCGGCGGGTGTGGATGGCCGCCGGGGTGACCGTGCTGGCCCTGTCCCTGGCCGCGCTCGGCCCGCAGCGCTCCTGGACGGGCGTGCTGGTCTGCTGGATGTTCGCCTCGCTCGGGTTCTCCATCGCGTCGGCCGGGCTGTTCGCCGCGGTCGCCGACCAGGTGCCGGCGGCGCAGCGCGGCATCATCTCCGGCGCGATCTTCGGGCCGCAGGCGCTCGGCCTGCTGGTCGGCCTGATCCTGCTCGCGGTGGTGATCACCGGCACCGCCAGCGGTTACCTGGTGCTCGCGGCCGCCGTGGTGCTCCTGTCCGTGCCGTTCGTGCTCCGGTACCGCGACTCGGCGCCCGGCGGCGCCCCGCTGCCGCTCAGCCTGGGCGCGCTCACCGAGGCGATGTGGGTCTCGCCCCGGGCCTACCCGGACTTCGCCTGGGCGTTCGGCGGGCGGGTGGCGGTGAACGTCGGGAACGCCCTCGGCACCACGTACCTGCTGTACTTCTTCACCAACGGGCTGCACCTGAAGAACCCGGACACCGCGCTGCTGGACGTCACCGCGATCTACCTGGTGTTCACGCTCATCACCACCTACGGCGGCGGCGTGCTCTCCGACGCCTCGGGGCGGCGCCGGGTGTTCGTCGCGCTGGCGTCGGCGCTGCAGGGAACCGCGGCCGTCCTGCTGGTGATCTGGCCGAGCTTTTCCACCACGATGATCGCCGGCGGCTTCCTCGGCGCGGGCTACGGCGCCTTCCTGTCGGTGGACCAGGCCCTGGTGACCCAGGTGCTGCCCGACGCGCAGTCGCGGGCCAAGGACCTCGGGATCATGAACATCGGCACCAACGTCCCCCAGGCGCTGGCCCCGGTGGCCGCGGCGCTGATCATCGACCAGCTCGGCGGCTACCGCGTGCTGTTCGCGTTCGCCGGCCTGTTCACCTTCCTCGGCGCCACCATGGTCTACCGCATCCGGTCGGTCAGGTAACGGAGCCCGGCGCCGGCTGCCTCCACGGCGCGGCGCTCCCGGGGGCGGTGTTACGGAAGTTACGTGCTAGCAGCTGCCCGTCTGCGTTATCGACGTAGGACGATTCCCGCCGGAAAACCTAGTCCAATCGAACGACGCACGATCTTCAGTCCGAACGGGTCCGTGCTCCGCCCGGTACCGTCCGCGCCGCGCCCGCGGCGGCCCGGCCCAGCATCTGGGAGCACCGCGGAATTTACGGGACGGCAACGGAGACCTGCCCGTTCGTGATCTTGACACGCCATGCTGGCGATGCATCAATTTGTCTATCTGACGCACTGTCTCTCTGGACGCACTGTCTCTCCCGGGGCAGCAGGAGCACCAGGTGCGTGGGGGGGAGGTCCCGTGTCAGCGGACGAGACCACGACGCCGGCGGCGGTTGACGCCGATCAGCAGCGGCTGCACGAGCTGGGGTACGCCCAGGAACTTCGCCGGAACA
>DAHWEX010000148.1 GCA_027326205.1 Actinomycetota bacterium | reverse complement strand
GCGGGCCGCGCTCGGCCTGCCGGACCGGGACCTGGTGGCCGCCCTCGTCGGCGAGGACGTGGTCCTCGACGGCGCTTACCTGCGCATCTTCGCCAAGCGCGCTCCCGGCCAGGCGGACGCTACCGCGGGCGACGAGGCGGCCAGGCCCGCCGGGCAGCTCCCGCCCCGGATCGCCGAGGCGGTGCGCACCGTCCTCGACGAGCTCACGGGCGACCCGTTCGCCGCCCCGGACACCGAGCGGCTCCGCTCGCTCGGCCTCGACGCCCGCGCGCTCGCCGCCGCGGCCCGCGTCGGGTTGCTGCTGCGGGTGGCCGACCTGATCGTCCTCGCCCCCGGTGCGGACAAGGAAGCCGCCCGGGTCCTCGCCCGGCTCGACCAGCCCTTCACCACGTCGCAGGCCCGCCAGGCGCTGCGCACCTCCCGCCGGGTGGCGATCCCGCTGCTTGAGTACCTGGACCGCGCCCGCGTGACCGAACGCCTCCCGGGCGACCTGCGCCGCCTGCGCTCCTAACCGGGAGGCGGGTCAGCCGCCGATCGCGGACATCGGGCGGTCCGGCTGCAGGAACGTCGGGTCGTTGATCCCGTGCCCCGGCAGCTTCGACGCGACCGCCGCCCGCCACCGGGCCGCGATGTCCTCATCCGGCGCGCCGGACCGCAGCAGGCTGCGCAGGTCGCTCTCCGCGCGGGCGAACAGGCAGTTGCGGATCTGCCCGTCGGCGGTGAGCCGGACCCGGTCGCACGCGCCGCAGAAGGGCCGGGTGACCGAAGCGATCACGCCGACCCGGGCGGGGCCGCCGTCCACGAGGAAGGTCTCGGCGGGGGCAGCGCCGCGCTCCCGTGCGGAATCGTCGGTCAAGGTGAACTCGCGGGACAGCGACTCGAAGATCTCTCCCGCCGTGATCATCTCGGTGCGCTTCCAGCCGTGCTGGGCGTCGAGCGGCATCTGCTCGATGAACCGCAGTTCGTACCCGTGCTCCAGGCAGTAGCGCAGCAGCCCGGGTGCCTCGTCGTCGTTCAGGTCGCGCATCAGCACCGCGTTGACCTTGACCGGCGTCAGCCCGGCCGACGCCGCGGCCGCGAGGCCGGACAGCACGTCGGAGAGCCGGTCGCGGCGGGTCAGCTTGCGGAAGACCTCGGGCCGCAGCGTGTCGAGCGAGACGTTGATCCGGTCGAGGCCCGCCTCCCGCAGGGCGGCGGCGCGCCGGACGAGGCCGATGCCGTTGGTGGTGAGCGAGATGTCCGGGCGCGGCGACAGCGCGGCCGTCGCCGCGATGATCGAGGCGAGGTCGCGGCGCAGCAGCGGCTCGCCGCCGGTGAAGCGCACCTCGCGGATGCCGAGGGCCCGCACGCCGATCCCGATGAGCCTGCTCATCTCGTCCCCCGTCAGCACCTCCGGCGCGGGCAGCCAGTCGAGGCCCTCGGGCGGCATGCAGTACGCGCAGCGCAGGTTGCACCGGTCGGTCAGGGAGACCCGCAGATCCGTCGCTACCCGCCCGTAGGAATCAGTGAGCATCTACCCAGCGTACGTGTCGAGTGTGATGGAAAGAAATGATGCAAATTGTGCTTGCGCTGCGCTTGTGTGAGTTGCGGGGCCGGCCGCTCCGGTGCCGGCCAGCCGGGAAGCCGGCCATCCGTTCACCGGCAACGGCTGGCCGACTGGCAGGCTGGTGGCGGAGGCGGACGGGAATCGAACCCGCCAGCGACGCGGCACGCCGCTCACTGGTTTTGAAGACCAGGGAGCCCACCAGGAACTCAGACGCCTCCGGGAACGACTGTACTGCCGTTCACCGCCGCGCCTCCACCCGGCGGCGGCCTGGACGCGGCGGCCACGTCCTGCCGCACGGCCGCCCCGGACTGGCCGGGGCCACCGCGGTCCGGCACGCGGGCGTCAAACTGGACCGGGCCACGGTCACCGCGGGCCCGTTCCCCTTCGGGATCTTCCGGCCGCAAGCCCGCCCGCGTACCGGCCCACGCCCGGTCGGCGCGCGCCTCAGCGCTCGTGCGTGGGCCGGTACGCCGGCCCGTGGGAGTCCTCGCAGTGAAGCTCCTGGGGCTCGCCGGCCTGGTGGCGGGCGTCGGGCTCGGGCAGGAGCACGGCCTCGGCGGCGCCGGCCAGGTGATCGACCTGCAGCGTCAGGTGGGTGATGCCGTAGTCGCGGGACAGCAGCGCCTCCAGGTCGGCGCGGACGGCATGGCAGTCCTGGCGCGGCTTGACGAGCACGTGCGCCGACGCGGCGGGCATGCCGGTCGTTATCTCCCAGATGTGCAGGTCGTGTACCTCGGCGACGTACGGCCGGCCCGCCATCGCCGCGCCGAGCGCCGCCAGGTCGAGCCCCGCCGGGGCCGCCTCGAGGAAGATCCGCCCGGAATCGCGGATCAGCCCCCAGCCCGCCCGCTCCATCAGCGCCACCACGACCAGCGTCGCGATCGGGTCGGCCCGGTCGAACCCGCTGGCCAGCACCACGGCCGCGGCCACCAGGGTGGCCAGGAACGCGTACAGGTCGGTGAGGACGTGCGCGGCCGCGCCTTCGGTGTTCAGGCTGCGCCGCCCGCCCGCGCCGTTCGCCCGGGCGAGCAGCCAGCTTGCCGCCAGGTTGACGGCTACCCCGGCGAGGGCCACCGCGAGCATCACGCCGCCGGCGACGGGCTGCGGCGCGATCAGCCTGCGCACGGCCTCATAGGCGAGCCACGCCCCGAGCAGGGCGAGCGTGATGCCGTTCGCCTGGGCGGAGAGGATCTCCAGGCGGCGCAGCCCGTAGGTGTACGTGCCGCGGGCCGGGCGTCCCGCTATCCGGACGGTGACGAGGGCGAGCCCGATCGCCGCCGCGTCGGTGAGCATGTGCGCGGCATCGGACAGCAGCGCGAGGGAGTGCGCGAGCAGCCCGGCGGCCACCTCGCCGACCATGAACGCCGCGATGAGCCCGGCGGCGGCCGCGAGCCAGCGCCAGTCCGCGTCGGGTGCGGCGCCGTGCGCGTGCCCGTGTGCCCCCCCGTGCGTGCTGTGCTCGTGTCCGGCCATGCCACCAGGATATTTGCCCGGAGGCCGGCCGTGTCAGGGCCGCCCGGCCGGACGCCTCCCCGGTTACCGGGTCCTTACGAGATGCGCGGTCACCCGGCCGGGCTCCCGCGGATTGCCGTAGACAAGACATTGCTATCGGCAAGGCACCAACGAGCGAAGGATGATCGATGACCGACGAGTCCCGGCAGGATCAGTGCGCCACCCGGCGCTGCGTGCTGCTTGGAGCGGGAGTCCTCGGCGCGACGGGGATGCTGGCGGCGTGCAGCACCTCGGCCGTGCCCTACGACGCGAACGATGCCGGCCAGGCGCCGCAGCCGTCCGCCGCGGGCGGCGCGGCCGGCGCCATGGCCGCGAACTCCACCGCCATGGCCCCGGGCGCGAGCTCCGCAAGCGCGAGCACCACGGGCACGGTGCTCGGCGCGGCCTCGGCGATCCCGGTCGGCGGCGGGGTGGCCTACACGGCCGCCAGGGTGGTCGTCACCCAGCCGGCGAAGGGCGTGTACAAGGGGTTCAGCGCGGTCTGCACCCACGTCGGGTGCATCTGCAACCAGGTCGCGGACGGGACCATCAACTGCCCGTGCCACGGCAGCAAGTTCAAGATCACTGACGGCTCGGTGGTGGCGGGCCCGGCGCCGTCGCCGCTGCCCTCCGTGCCGGTCACCGTCACCGCCGACGGCAAGGTCGTGCTGACCTGACCAAGCACCTGCCAGGCGCGGGCCGGGGGCTGCCCCGGCGCGTTCGGAACCCCGGATCCGGATCCCGAACGGGCCGGGGTTTCACCTCCGGCCCGCACCTGTCCGCGGTCCGCGGCCGCCTGCGGTCCGCGGCCGCCTGCGGTCCGCGGGTACCCGCGGACCGTTCGGTTACCCGTTCTCCAAGTCGCGCGGCGCGCGGCCGGTCAGCAGTATCCAGAGGGCAACCAGCAGGTAGAGCACGCCCGACATGCCGAGCCCCAGGGCGAGGATCACGCCGAGCACGGTCATCGCCGGGTCGTGCCAGTGCACGCGGACCAGCAGCGCGCCCGTGACCGCCAGCGCCCCGAGGGC
>DAHWEX010000146.1 GCA_027326205.1 Actinomycetota bacterium | reverse complement strand
TCGGGCCGGAAGCGTTCGGCGGTTCTCGCCGGCTGCCTGAGATATCCCCAGGCGAGCCGGTCGCCCCCGAGGAACAGGGCGCCGATGTCTCCCGCGGGGACCGGTTGCAGCCGGTCGTCGAGCAGGTAGCAGGACGTTGCGTCCACCGGTTTGCCGATCGGGAAGGAATCGCATTCAGTCGGGTCCCACGAGTCAGGAGAGGCGATCGTGCTCACCGTTGCGTTCTCTGTTGGGCCGTAACCGTTGATCAGCAGCGTGCCCGGGAACGCATGGCTGAAGGCGGTGGCCGCGGCGACCGGCAGCACGTCACCTCCGCAGACCAGCAGCCGCAGGCCGCCCAGGGCCGCGGGGTGGTGCGTCACCATGATCTGGAAGACCGCGGGGGAAAGCACCGCAGCGGTGAGGTCCCCGCGGCCGAGCAGTTGGGCGAGTTCATGCGGTGCCAGCGGGCGGTGATCGGCCGGCACCACGCGGGCACCGGCGAGAAGCGGACACCAGATCTCCATCGATGACGCGTCGAACGCCAAGGTGGAGTGCAGCAGCATGCCATCGCCAGGCCGCAGCCGCAGCGGCCCGGGGCCTAGCGCCATGCCGACGATCCCGCGGTGGGTCACCCCGACCGGTTTGGGCGTGCCGGTGGTCCCAGAGGTGAAAAGGACGCAGGCGACATCGTCGGGCCCGGCCTCAGGATGCTGCCCCGAGTGGCGCGGACCGGCCGTGATCAGGGAGTTGACGGGGTAAGTGGGTATCCCCCCCAGGTCGTAGTCCGGCGGCGCGCCGGTGTAGAGGGCGAGCGCCGCCTGCGAGAGCCGGGCCATCAGCCGGGCCCGCTCGGCCGGGAACCGGGGATCCACCGGCACGTAGTGCCCGCCGGTCATCAGCGTCCCCAGCATCGCGGTGATGGTGTCCCGTTGCCCGTCACCGATGAGGATTACCGCGTCCCCTGGCCCGATGCCCCGCTGCTGCAACCCGGAGGCGAGGCTTCGCGCCCGCTCCCGCAGTTCCCTGTAGGTGAGCTCGCCCTCCTGGTCGCAAACCGCTACCCGATTTGGTTCGTTCGTGGCGGCCGCCGTGAATGCCTGCTCCACCCGGAGCCCGAGCAAGTTGCTCACCTTGCCGTCCCGTCGTGGTCAGCGGCCATTCCCGGGCCGGCGCGGTGCAGGCTGAAGACCGCTCGCGGATGGGGATCCGGTTCGAGCGCGATGGCGGGGCGAAGCCTGCCGCCGAATTGTCCGGAGGTCAGCTCGAACTTGCCCTGGCGCAAAATCGTGACCACGGCGGTCACGGCTTCGAGCAGCGAGAACTGTCGGCCGAGGCACTGGTGCGGTCCGCCGCCGAACGGCAGGTATTGCTGGGCTGGGGGCCGCTCGTGCAGGAAGCGCTCCGGGCGGAACTCGTCTGGGTCGGTCCACAGCGCGGGATCGTGGTGCATCGCGAACGTAGGTATCACGGCGAAGTCACCCGGGTGGAACTGGACCTCAGACAGCTCTACCTGGGTTCCGCAGATAAGTGTCCGCCTAGTGACCGAAAAATAGGCGGCGAGCTGTGGGAACGCCAAAAAGCCCAGTGACGGGGCGTGTCACTAGGCGGTGGCGTTTGCGCAGGTCAGGAAGTTGAGGGTGCCGGGTCCAGAGCGAGGATCTTCTTCGGCGGTTCGATACTGAGTGCGGTGTAGAGGTCCCGCAGCGGCTTGGTCAGGTCGGTGGCCTGGCGGAAGGCGCCGGCGGGGCCGGTCCAGGTGACGGCGTGCTGGCGCTGGAGCTCGGCCCGGATGCGGTTCCAGGGCCGTTCGGCCGTGTTCTCGGCGACGCGCATCAGGAGCAGGGCGAGCCAGCAGAGGATGACGTGGGCGCGGATGCGGTCCTCGCGGCGGTGGTAGACCGGGCGCAGGTCGATGACCTGCTTCATGTCTCTCCAGCCGCGCTCCACTTCCAGCAATTGCCTGTAGCCCAGCGCGATGTCCTCGGTGGTCATGTGCGGGTCGGAGCAGCGCAGGAGGTACTTGCCGTCGAGGTTCTCCTCGGCGGCGATCTTCGCCTTGTCGGTGCGCAGGAGGCCGCCGGGCGTGACGCGCAGGAACCGCTTCAGGCCGGGGCGTGAGGCCAGGGAGCCCTCGATCTTCCCGCGTTCGGCGGCGGTGAGGGCGTCGGTGCCGTCGATCAGCTCTTCGAGCTGGGCGGTGAGCTTCGCGCGGGTGGCGGCGTCGCGTTCTGCCTGGCCGGGGTTGAAGCAGATGATGAACCTGTCGTGGTCGTCGTCGCCGAGGCGGACTTCCTTGACCTGGAGGTTGTCCCGGACGTTCTTGTAGCGTCCCTGACGGGACAGGGCGGCCTGCACGTCGGGGGACGGGGAGCGGATCTTCTCCCCGATGATGTACCCGCCGCCGCCCTGCATGAGGAACCGGCGGTTCTCCGCGGAGGTGAAGCCGCGGTCGGCGACCCAGATGACCTTGGACAAGGTCCACTCGCGCAGGTCCTTCTTCACCTGCCGGATCAGGCCGGAGCCGGCGGTGTTCCCCGGCCAGGACCAGACCCGGACCGGGATCCCGTCGCGGGTGACGGCCATCCCGACGATGACCTGCGGGAGATCGTCGCGGGAGTCCTTGGACTTCCCGTGCGTGCGGAACCCGGCCTCGCCGGCCTTGCGGCCGTCGTCCGCGGCCACCCGGATGCCCTCCTCGTCGCGGGGAACGTCCTCGTCGGCCTCTTCGGTCTCGAAATAGGTACTGGTCGTGTCGAAGAAGAGCAAATCGATTTCAAGGTTCAAGAGATCGGTGACCTGGAAGTACGCCTGCTCGGCGAGGCTGCGCTCGATGGCCAGGAGGTGGTCCATGGCCCGGTAGCAGGCGTCGTCGGTGACCTCGTCCAGGCCGTCGACGTGCACGTCGGAGCAGACCCATTCGGTGGCGGCGAGCTTGGAGGAGGCGGCCAGGGCCCGGTTCGCGACCAGGGCGAACAGGACGCGCTCGGTGTCCGGGGACAGCCTGCGCCCGGCCAGGGTCCGGCGGACCGCGTCATCCAGCCCGAGGCGGCGCCACAGCTGGTCCAGGACGTGGATCCCGCCGGCCGGCCGCGACGCGGTGACCGACAGCTCGCCCGGTTCTGCCGCGGCGAGGGCCTCGGCCGGGTCCAGCAGCCGCGACAGCGAGGCGACCAGGCGGCGGACCGCGTCCTTGTCGAGCTCGTCTTCCCGGCCGAAGTTGTACAGCACCCGGGTCCGCGACCGCTGTGCCTCGGCGTCCCACTCGTTGTGGGCCAGCTGCAGGTAGCGGACCTTCCCCGATCGGGTGGTCCGCACGGACGTCTTCACGTAGGGCACGCAGCAGAAGCTACCGGCGTACCGCCCCTAGGGCAAATCCTCGTATTCCCCCTAGCCGTATTTCCTTAATCCCCAGCTGTAGCTCTGTGTATCCGCATGAAGCGTGTCACTAGGGAGTTTCGCGATCTCGCGCTAGTTTCAAGCTCCTGACCTGCGCGTTCGCATCGACAGTACCCCTGGACACCCAATTAGCTGCGGAACGCAGGTACTACGACGACCCCGAGGCATCGGAAGCAACCAGTCTTGTCCCGTCCGTCAACGTGGTCGTGGTCAACGACGCCGGTGAGATCTT
>DAHWEX010000124.1 GCA_027326205.1 Actinomycetota bacterium | reverse complement strand
GCCGAGGAGGCGCTGGCCGCCCGGCGGTCCTGGCTGGTCGAGGCCGAGCGCACGCTGGCCGAGTTCTCGGGCTGATCTTTTCGTTCGTGTCAGTGAAGGCGGCGGGCGCATGCGGCCGCCGCCTTCTTTGAGTTCCGTCGTCGCCGGCTACCTGGACTGCGGGAGCCTGACGGTGCCGGGCGGGGTGCCGCGGGACGACGGCGGGGGGACGACCGGGCCGATGTCGCCGTCCGGGGCTTCGTCCAGGTCGACGATGACCGGCGCGTGGTCGCTTGGGCCGGTGCCCTTGCGGGCCTGGCGGTCGATCCAGGCCGCCCGGGCACGGAACGCCACCGGCTCGGTGGCCAGGATCAGGTCGATCCGCATCCCGAGGTCTTTCTGGAACATGCCCGCCCGGTAGTCCCAGTAGCTGAACACCCGGTCGTCCGGCCAGCGGTCCCGGACCACGTCGCGCAGGCCGAGGGCCTGCAGTTCGGCGAGCGCGGCGCGCTCCGGCGGCGTCACGTGCGTCTGCCCGACGTAGGCGGCCGGGTCGAACACGTCCGCGTCGGTCGCGGCGATGTTCACGTCACCGCAGACCAGTACCTCTCCCGCGGCGCCCGCGGCCGGGTTTCCCGCGTCCCGCGCCACCGCGTCCCGCAGGGCCGCGAGCCAGGCGAGCTTGTAACGGTAGTGCTCGGAGTCGGGCTCCCGGCCGTTCGGCACGTAGACGGAGTACACCCGGATGCCGCCGCACAGCGCGGAGAGCGCCCTGGCCTCGGGGTCGGGGAAGCCGGGCTCGTCCGGCAGGCCGGCGCGCACGTCGTCCAGCCCGGCCCTGGACAAGACCGCGACCCCGTTCCAGCGCGGCTGGCCGTGCACGGCGAACGCGTAGCCCCGGTCCGCGAGCGGTTCGCCGAGCAGTTCGCCGAACGCCGCGCTGGTGAGCTTCACCTCTTGCAGGCACACCACGTCCGGCTGGCGGTCGTCGAGCCACGGCAGCAACCGCGGCACCCGCTGCTTGACCGAGTTGACATTCCACGTCGCTACCCGCACCAATCCACCCTACTGCCGCGGCACGGGCCGCGCGGGCTTGCGGCACCGAGTCGCTGACGAAGCCGACGCCGGCCAGGTAGACGGTAGCGTCCGCTGACCGGAGCAAAGCCATCGGGTCGCATGCCTGGACTGGCTCCGGTCAGCCGGCCCAGCCATCAGCGTTCATTCCCCGTGCGACTTGGCCTAACGGAAGGCCGATCGTCGCCTGGAATGTCGCCTCGATCGGCGAAACCGTCACTAGCTGCCCCGGGTCCTCCTGACCGCCCTGGCAATACGACAGCCCGGCCACACCCCCGCCGATGGGTTCACGTCCGGAGAACGCCGGGTCTTGATGTGCGCGCACGGTCAGCCGGATAGCGGTGGCGTCATCCGCGACGCCGAGATCGCAGCGGTACTTCGCCACGAGCGCATAGGCCGACTTTCCCGGTGCGAGCGTGACGGTAGCCGGCTTCTTGGCGGTCACATAGGCGCCACCGCCCTCGGCATAGCGGAATGGCAACGCCACGCCGCGGGAATCGTACAGTGTGACCTGCGGGTATCCGCTGACCGTGCAGGCAATCGAACCGTGGTTGGTCAACATGAACGAGTCCGCGTGCTCACCCGTCATCGGGCTGACAAAGGGACCGGGCCGCAAGACGAGCACGGATGCGGCGCATGGCCGCACCCCGCTGGACTGAGCCGCAGGCGCCGGGTGAGCTACGCTACCGCTGCCGCTCGCGGTGGCTTCCTGGCATCCTGCCGCGGCCAGCCACACGAGCACTGCCGCGATCACGGTCTTTACATAACGCCGCATGGTGTCCTTCTATCCGGCATCGTTGTCTTTCTTGACGCCGGACGGCACCGGGGCGTTGTAGATCTTTCGGGCTAGTCCACCGCGACACCGGTCGGGGATGCGGAAGCGCCCGGTACCAGCACCTGCGGGTAGCAACGGACCGTTTGGGGGAACTCTGGCCCTGGGCTTGGCTGTTAGTTGGTGACGCGGTAGACGTCGTAGACGCCGTCGATGTTTCTTACCGCCCTGAGGACGTCGCCGAGGTGCTTGGGGTCGCCCATCTCGAAGGTGAAGCGGCTGAGGGCCACCCGGTCCCTGGTGGTCTGCACGCTGGCACTCAGGATGTTGACGTGCTGGTCGGACAGGATCCTGGTGACGTCGCTCAGCAGCCGGGTGCGGTCCAGGGCCTCCACCTGGATGGCGACCAGGAAGACCGAGGCGTCGCTCGGGGCCCAGTGGACGGGCACCATGCGCTCGCGCTGGGTTTCCGACAGGTGCTCCAGGTTGACGCAGTTCGCGCGGTGCACGGAGACGCCGTGGCCGTGGGTGACGAAGCCGGAGATCTCGTCGCCGGGGACCGGGGTGCAGCATTTCGACAGGCGGACCCAGACGTCGCCCGCACCCTCGACCTCGATGCCCGAATCGGTCGTGGAACGGGACCGCGAGACCTTGGGCGCCTTCGGTGGGATCGGGGTGACCTCGGCCAGGTCCTCCTGGGCGTCGGCCGTGCCGTTGACCGCGCGGACCAGGCGGGTGACGACCGACTGGGCGCTGATCCGGCCCTCGCCGACCGCGGCGTACAGGCCGGTGAGGTCGGGATAGCGGAGATCGGCGGCGATGCCCTTGAGGGTGTCGGCGGACATCAGGCGCTGCAGCGGCATGCCCTGCTTGCGCATGACCTTGGCGATCTGGTCCTTGCCCGCCTCGACCGCGGCCTCGCGGCGCTCCTTGGAGAACCACTGGCGGATCTTGTTGCGGGCGCGGGCGGACTTGACGAAGTTCAGCCAGTCGCGGTTCGGTCCGGCCTCGTGCGACTTGGAGGTGAAGATCTCCACCGTGTCGCCGTTGTCCAGCGTCGACTCGAGGGCGACAAGACGGCCGTTCACCCGGGCGCCGATCGTGCGGTGGCCGACGTCGGTGTGGATCGCGTACGCGAAGTCGACCGGGGTGGCGCCCTGCGGCAGGGCGATGACCTCACCGCGCGGGGTGAAGACGAAGACCTCGGCGCTCGCCAGGTCGTAGCGGAGCGAGTCGAGGAACTCGGCGGGGTCCTCGGTCTCCCGCTGCCAGTCGACAAGCTGGCGGAGCCAGGCCATCTCGGCGGCGTCCTGGCTGCGCTTGGCCTGGTCCTTGCCGGTCTTCGCGGGGGCGGGGATGACAGGGCCGTGGGTGACCATGTCCTCCTTGTACTTCCAGTGCGCGGCGACGCCGTACTCCGCGCGCTTGTGCATGCCCCAGGTGCGGATCTGCAGCTCGACCGGCTTGCCGCCAGGGCCGATCACCGTGGTGTGCAAGGACTGGTACATGTTGAACTTCGGCATCGCGATGTAGTCCTTGAACCGGCCGGGAACCGGGTTCCAGCGCGCGTGGATCGTGCCGAGCGCGGCGTAGCAGTCGCGCACCGTGTCGACCAGGACGCGGATGCCCACCAGGTCGTAGATGTCGTCGAACTCGACGTTGCGGGCGATCATCTTCTGGTAGATCGAGTAGTAGTGCTTGGGGCGGCCGGTCACCGTGCCCTTGATCCGCGCCTCGTGCAGGTCGGCGGAGAGGTTCTCGATGACTTCCTGGAGCA
>DAHWEX010000103.1 GCA_027326205.1 Actinomycetota bacterium | reverse complement strand
CCAGCGGCGAGCGACTGTTCTTGACCTTCCAGACGGGACAGCGCACCACCCGCAGAACGACGCACACCCCGGCACGCGGGGGCGTTGCCCCCGTGCCCCCACTCACATACGCGACCCCGCTGCTGTGTGAGGGCAGCGTCGGGTCCCTGCCTGCGCGGCACGCGGCCAGGATCTTCCCTGGCACCAGCGCGGACGGCACCGCGTGCCCTACAGACAAAGATCAAGGTCAAAGACGTTTTAAGGGCTTTTATTTACGCGGAGCGTCGTAACGGCGATCACCCGCGAGCGAAAAAAGCATCGCTCACGCGCCCGCGCTCATCTCCCGTGGCGACCTTACCCCCACAGTCAAAAACCCAAGGTCAAACGCCAAGTCAAGGTCAAAGGCCACGCGGCAGCTATCAGGGTGGGGTGCCTCCACCCTGGTTGTCAAGCCTACGGCCGACCTTGGCCTGTCAAACGAAAACCGTTTGACAGGCCAAGGCACGGCAAAGTCAAAACCGGCCCCCGCCAGCCGCCGCCCGCCCGAGCCTGACAAGCGCCGCGAGCGCGCCACGGCCCGCCGCCCGGAAAGCCCGCCCGCACCAGCCCAGCCAGGCAGCAGCGCCAAAACCCCAGGCCAGCCAGCCCGCACCCAGTCAGCGGAGTCAGGCAGAAGTCAGGACAGGCCCTCCGGAGAAACAGACACCAAGGTACGTAAAGGTGCATAAAGGTAGGCGAACGTGAGATGAGCCATTTTTCGAATAGTGGCGTTTGACCTGCGATTACGAACGTTCACACACGATTGCGGAAGACCGCCCGCACCTCTTGACTAATGTTGTCCTTGCCGTCAAGCAGGTAGTTGTACACCCGGGCCTGGTGCGCCTTGGTGGTGTCGAACGGCAGCGGCCGGATCGCGCTTCCGCTCCGCGCCGCTGTCTCGTCGGTGGTCATCTCGGCGCCTTTCTGCGCATGTTCCGTGGTCGATCTGCTCGATGAAGCGGATGGTGTCGGCGAGAGTCAGGCCCTGGCCGCTGAGCTGGTCGGCGACCTCGAGATAGTGTTCGACGTCTTGGCGCTGGTCCCGAGCTGCTCAGCGTGTCATTTCAGGTATAGCTTGCAGCAGAACGGGAGTTGCCGTCTCCGGTCTCGGCGAGTGCCCGGGCGCCGGCGCTGGCGCGGGCGGCGTCGGGCTGGCGCGGCACCGCATCCTCCACCCCGCACCCGGTGAATCACGCGTCACGCTGAGCCGCGGCGCGGTCGGTCGCAGACCGAGAAACAGCAACTGTCATACGTGTCAGAAAACAGGAGGACGAACAGATGGAGATCTCCCGCAAGCCGCCGACCGCCAAGGGGCCGGCCGAGACGTTCACTGGCGAGGTGTGGGTCGACCCCGTTACCCGCGGGCTCCCGCCCTCGGGGCTCAATGCGGCCACCGTGCATTTCACCCCCGGTGCTCGCACCGCCTGGCATTCGCACGAGGGCGGCCAGACCCTCTACGTGACCGAAGGGCGCGGCCGGGTTCAGGCCCGGGGCCAGGACATCGTCGAACTCAATCCCGGTGATGTCGTCTTCACTCCCGACGGCGAAGAGCACTGGCACGGCGCCAGCCCCGGCCATTTCATGACCCACCTGTCCATCACCGAGGGTCGCCCGCACTGGGGCGCTCACGTGACCGACGACGAATACCACGGTCAGTGATCCGTTGGCGGGCTGCCGATGAAGCCGGGCGTCGTCCGCCAACCGACACGTTCCGCTAACGACTCCTTACGCTCCCGTTGCGATCCGCGCGGTATTCCAGCATTGTTGTCCTGAATGTTCGTGAAGTTCATGACGGCAAAGGTGCGCCAGTGCCCGCGTTCGACCCAAAGAAGCCGAGCATCGCCAGGGTCTACGACTACCTGATAGGAGGCAAGGACAACTTCGGCCCGGACCGGGATCTCGCCGACCGGCTGCTGGCGATCTCCCCGTCGGTGGGGCTGATATTCCGGGAGAACCGGGAGTTCCTCGCACGGGCCGTCAGCTGGGTGGCGGAGCAGGGGGTAACGCAGTTCATCGACCTGGGCAGCGGCCTGCCGACCGAGCCGAACACCCACGCCGCCGCGCAGTCAGTGGCGCCCGCCGCGCGGGTGGTGTACGTCGACAACGACCCAGTCGTGCTCAGCCACCTGCGCGTCGAGGCGCACCGCGATCCCACGGTGATGGCGCTGAACCTGGACCTGAACGACGCCGGGGACGTCCTCACGGCGGCGGCCGGCCACGTGGACCTGCGACGGCCGACGTGCCTGCTGCTGGGGGCGGTGCTGCACTTCTACCCGGCGGCGGCCGGGCGCGACCTGGTGGCCAGGTACGTCTCGGCGCTTGCGCCCGGCAGCTACGTGGCGATCACGGTGGGCCAGGCGGCCCCCGGTGCGGAGACCGACCGGATGGTGAGCCTGTACAGCGCGGGGCCGCACCCGGTGCGGATTCACTCGCCGGCGGACTTCGCCGCGTTCTTCGGCGAACTGGAAATGGTTCCGCCGGGGGTGGCCGACGCGCGGATATGGCGGCCCGGCCGGGAGCGTGTGCCCGCCCCGGCCCAGCGCGCCACGTGGACGATCGCGGGCCTGGCCCGCGTCCCGGCTTGACCTGGTCATGCCGCACGGCAGCGGCTTACGCCGCAAGTAAGCCGCTGCCGTGCGGAGTCTGGGCGGTTAGGGGTGCGGCTCGAAGCCGACCGCGGCGAGCAGCCGGGAGCGGCGGGTGCCGGAGGCGGGGCGGGCGACCTCGGGGACCTCGGGCAGCGGCGCGCGCGGCGTGACGCCCTTCACGATCCCCTCGGCCATGCCGTAAAGCAGCGGCAGCGCCCCGGCGACCACGCCGCCGGTCCGGTTGATGTGGTCGACGCCGGGCTCGATGAGCTTCGCGTCGGCCACGATCCCGTGCACGAGCCCGGCGCCCGCCTCGAGCTTGGCGCCGATCCGGTCGAGCAGCGTGCCCGCCCAGTACAGGTAGACGGCCAGGCCCGCGATGAGCGCGACGATGACGACGACCGTCAAGACAACCAGTGCGGTCATGACCTCACCTCAGCGGTTCCTAGAACGGAACTGTTATTTTCCACCGTTAGCCCTCCGCGCCCAGGTATTCGAGTTCCGGCACGACCGCGGGTGCGTCAGGAAACACTCGTCCTCACCTTTTCCAGTACGCGGCCGAGGAACAGGTGGTGCTCGAGGCCTTCGGCGAGGACCGCGTCCACGCCGGTGGCGACCTGCGGGATCAGCACCGTGCTCGCGGTGTTCGCCTTCGCCGCGACGAGCGACCCGGCGATCGTGTCCACCCGGCCGTCGATGCGCTTGATCAGGTAGATGAGCAGGCTGAGCAGCGCCGCCACGGCCACGACGACGACGAAGCCGACGATGATGACGGATACCCACAGGGTGTGCTCGGTGGGGTTCATCGCTACCCTCCCAGCCGGGCTCGGCCGCGCTGCAGCCCGGCGATGATGATGGTGGCGTGCTCGATCGTGGTGCTCAGCGCGGCGAGCGGCGCGGTGTTGCGCACGGCTCCTTCGAGCCCGGCGTTGATCTTGGGGGCCTCGTCGCCGATCTGCTTGGCGAGCACGAGGATCGCGCCCACGAGGACGACGACGGCGAGCAGGACGACGCCGCCGATCACGTAGCCGATGGTCCAGTCTGTTGTCATTGGCCTAAATCGTTTCGCAGAAGTCGCGGACGGGCTTGAGGTTCGCGTTGACCGAGGTCAGCCGGGCGGGGACGGTCGCGGTGAGCTGGTCGACGAGCCGCACGCCGCCGGTGACCGCGGCGAGCGTGCGCCGGATCGCGTACAGGTGCAAGACGATCCTGATCAGGCCGACCGCGGTGAACACGATGATCAGGCCGGCGACGGCGATGGTCATCCAGGCTGCTGCTGGCATGCTGGCCGCTCCTACCCGAGTAGTTTCGCGACGGAGCCCGCGTACCGGACCGCGCCGACCTTGACTTCTTCGATGGTCTTGTCCGTCTGGGCCAGGCCGTCGGGGACGCCTTGCAGCTCGCCGATCAGGGCGACGCCGCCGGCCAGGATGTCGTCGCTCGCCGCCCGGATCCGCTCAAGGGCCGCGAGCACCCGGTTGAGCAGGTAGATCACGACCGGCAGGACCACCACGAGCAGGACCACGTTGCCGATCCACCACAGGACCATGGCTGGCCTCCTTTCACCGTCTTTCTGGGAGCACTGTGCTAGCTGGCCGCGGGCTGGTAAGGCAGGAAGAACCGCCGCAAGACGCGCATCAGCGCCATCCGCGCGGCCCGCATGGCGATCCCGAGACCGGAGGCGGAGCCGCCCGCGCCGCCCGCGGCGATCGACTCCAGGGACTCGCCGCGCTCAAGCCGCTCGATCCGGTCCTGCATGTTCACCGCGAAGTCGCGCATCAAGATGGCGGAGACGTCGGAGATCATGCCCCGGCCGTACTGCGCGGCCGCACCCGACAACTGCAGGTCCTGGGTGACCGCGACCTTCGTCCGCTGGCCCTTCGCCGACAGCGTGGCGCCAACCGTCATGGCGGCCTGGCCCCGGCCCTTCTCGTCCGCGCCCGCCGCGTTCACGACGATGTGCCTGGCCGCGTTGTCGTGCTCGACGATGTCGGCCGTGCCGGTGAACTGCATCCGCACCGGCCCCATCCGGATCGCGACCCGGCCCTCGTACTTGTCGTCGCCCAGTTCCTTCGTCAGCTCCGCGCCGGGCAGGCAGGCTGCCACCTGGGGGATGTTGTCGAAGAACCGCCATACCTTGTCGACCGGCTGCCCGACCTCGAAGTCGTTGGTGATTATCACCTCAGCACCGCCTCGGAGTAAGAGTGTGGGTTTTCCTCGAATGCCCGGCGGCAGCCGGCGCAGCAGAAGTAGTAGGCGACGCCGTCGTGCTCGAACGGCATGGCCGACGCGTCGGCCGTGACCGTCATCCCGCACACCGGGTCGACGGCCTCGGCCAGTTGCAGCAGCTTCCGCGATCCCGAGCCGGCTGGTCCTGGGCTGGCCTGCTCGGGACGCGACGCGGGGGCCTCCGCGAGGGCTCCGGAGGCCCGCAGCTGCACGAGCTGGGCGAGGATCGCGACGGCCATCTCCTCGTGGGTCGTCCGGCCGAGGTCGAGGCCGGCGGGGGCGTGCACCCGGTCCAGCCGGTCCCGCGGCACGCCCCGTTCGGCGAGGTAGCCGAGCACGGCCTCGGCACGCTTGCGCGAGGCGACCAGGCCCAGGTAGGCCGGCCCCATCGCGACGGCGCGCTCGATCATGTCCTCGTCGCCGTGTCCCTGGGTGGCGACGACGACCATCGACCGCTGGTATGCCCCGTGGTTGGAAGCCCCGTGGTTGGAAGCCCCGTGGTTAGAAGTACTGCCGGGCCCGAATTCCTGGGTGCTGAGCAGTTCCACCGACCAGCCCAGGGCCCGGGCCAGCCCGGCGAGCGTGTGCGCCATCGGCGACCGGCCCACGATCACCAGGTGCGGGACCGGGAGCACCGGCTCGATGTAGACCTCGAGCGCGCCCTCGCTCTGGCAGGAGATCGGCACGACCGTCATCCCCTCGGGGATAGCGGCGCCGAACTGGTCGGGGGCGCCGAGCAGGATCAGCCGGGCCTCCCCGTCCACGATGGCCTGCTTCGCCGCGCGAACCACCGCCGGCTCGGCGCAGGCACCGCCGATCCAGCCGTCAAGTTCGCCGTCGGAGGTGATGATGGCGCGCGAGCCCTGCTTGCTCGACGAGGGTCCTTGCCGCCAGACCACGGTGGCCAGCGCGAAAGGCCGGCCAGCGCGGGCAAGCTCGCTCATCCGCTCGAGAAACCCCGGTCCGTTCATCTTTCCCTCCTCTCCCCTTCTCTCCCTATCTCCGGCACCTTCTCCGGCGCCTTCCGCTTCTCCGGGCACTTCGCGGCCGCCGGACACGCCGGCCCTAGTCCTGCCGGATCGGCGGGGCACCGGACACGTCCCGGCGGTACGTGAGCGCTTCCCAGACCCGGTCGGGCAGCACCGGCATGTCGATGTTTCTGACCCCGGTCTCGGAGATCGCGTCCATGACGGCGTTGACAAAGGCGGCCGGACCGCCGACGGCGGCGCACTCGCCGATGCCCTTGGCGCCGATCGGGTGGTGCGGGCAGGGGGTGACGACCTCGCTGTGCAGTTCGTAGCCGGGCGTCTCCCAGGCGCTCGGCAGCAGGTAGTCCATGTAGTTCGAGCCGACGCAGTTGCCGTCGGCGTCGAACGTGATGAACTGCATGCTGGCCATCGCGTAGGCCTCGGTCAGCCCGCCCATGATCTGGCCCTCGACGATCATCGGGTTGATGCGGACCCCGCAGTCGTCGACCGCGACCATCCGCAGCACGTCCCACACGCCGGTCTCCGGGTCGACTTCGACGGTGACGATGTAGACCGCGAACGGCCAGGTGAGGTTCGGCGGGTCGTAGTAGGCGGTGTTCTCCAGGCCCGGCTCCATGCCGTCCGGCATGTTGCTGTAGGCGGCCATCGCGCATTCCTGGATGGTCACGCCCCGGCCGGGCGCGCTGCGCACGTAGAACCGGCCGAGTTCCCACTCGATGTCCTCTTCGGACACCTCGAGCAGGTGCGCCGCCAGCTTGCGGGCCTTGGCCCGGATCTTCCGCGAGACCATGGCGACGGCCGCCCCGGCGACCGGCGTGGACCTGGACGCGTAGGTGCCCATGCCGAACGGCGCGGTGTCGGTGTCGCCCTCCTCCACGACGACGTCATCGGCGGGGATGCCGAGTTCGTGCGCCACGATCTGCGCCCACGTCGTCTCGTGCCCCTGCCCCTGGGTCTTGGCCCCGGTGCGCAGGATCGCCTTGCCGGTCATGTGCACCTTGAGCTCGGCGGAGTCGAACATCTTGATGCCGAGGATGTCGTACTCCCGGCTGTTGCCCGCGCCGAGCGGCTCGGTCATGGTGGAGATGCCGAGGCCGAGCAGGCGGCCCCGCTTGCGCGCCTCCGCCTGTTCCTTGCGGAAGTTCTCGTAGTCGATGGCCTTGAGCCCGACCTCCAGGCACTTGGCGTACTGGCCCGAGTCGGTGAGGAAGCCGAACGGCGTGCGGTGCGGGAAGTCGTCGTCGCGCACGAAGTTCATCCGGCGGAACGCGGCCTGGTCCATGCCCAGGTCGTCGGCGGCCGCCTGCACCATCCGCTCCTGGAAGAACATCGCCTCGGTGACCCGGAACGAGCACCGGTACGCCACGCCGCCCGGTGCCTTGTTCGTGTACACGCCGCGCGCGGTGAGGTGCGCGGCCGGGACGTCGTAGGCGGCGAACGCCGAGTGCATCAGGCCGATCTTGAACTTGCTCGGCTGGGCATCGGAGAAGAAAGCGCCGTGGTCGGCGTCGGTGTGCATCCGGACGCCGAGGATCTTGCCGTCCTTGCGCAGCGCCATCTCGCCCTTGAGGTAGACGTCTCGCGCGAACCCGGTGGAGATGAGGTTGCCCGTCTTGTCCTCGATCCACTTCACGGGGCACTCGAGCAGGATCGAGGCGAGGATCGAGCAGACGTAGCCGGGGTAGATCGGCACCTTGTTGCCGAAGCCGCCGCCGATGTCCGGCGAGACGATCCGGATCATGTGCTCGGGCAGTTCGGCCACCATCGCGACCGCCGCGCGGACGATGTGCGGCGCCTGGCTCGTCAGGTAGACCGTGAGCTTCTGGGTGGCCCGGTTGAAGTCGGCGACCGAGCCGCAGCACTCGATCGGGGACGGGTGGCTGCGCGGGTAGTGCAGTTCCATCTTGGAGATCACGTCGGCCTGCTCGAAGGCCCGGTCGGTGCCCGCCTTGTCGCCGACCTCCCAGTTGTAGACGACGTTGTCGGCCTGGTTCACCTTGTCGTCGCGGATGACCGGCGCGTCCTCGGCCAGCCCCTGCCACGGGTTCATGATGGGCGGCAGCGGCTCGTAGTCGACCTCGATCAGCTCGCAGGCGTCCTTGGCGATGTACGGGTCGTCCGCGATGACGCAGGCCACCTCCTGCCCCTGGAACCGCACCTTGTCGGTGGCCAGCACCGCCTGGGTGTCGTAGGAGAGGGTGGGCATCCAGGCCAGGTTCCGCGTCGCCATCATCTCGCCGGTCAGCACCAGGCGGACGCCGGGGAGCGCCCAGGCCTTGCTGGCGTCGATCGACTTGATCCGCGCGTGCGCCAGCGGGCTGCGCAGGATCTCCATGTGCAGCATGCCGGGCAGCACGACGTCGTCGACGTAGTTGCCCTTGCCGCGGATGAAGCGGTCGTCCTCGACGCGCTTGCGGCTGGAGCCGAGTCCGCCGATCTTGATCTCGTCGAGCGCCCGCGACTCGTCGGCCGTGGTCGTCATCTCAGCCCTCCACCTTATTGACGGCACTTGCCTCCGCGGGCTCTGGCTCGCGCTCACGGAGCTTCGCGGCCGCCCAGAGCACCGACTTCACGATGTTCTGGTAGCCGGTGCAGCGGCACAGGTTGCCGGAAATCGCCCACCGCACGTCTTCTTCCGTCGGGTCGGGGTTGCGGTCGAGCAGGGCCTTGGCGGACAGCATCATGCCCGGCGTGCAGAACCCGCACTGCAGCCCGTGCTCCTGCTTGAACCCCTCCTGGAGCGGGTGCAGTTCGCTCGCGGTGGCCAGCCCCTCCACGGTGGTGACCTCGCGGCCGTCCACCTGCACGGCGAGCATCGTGCAGGACTTGCCCGCCCGGCCGTCGACCAGCACCGTGCAGGCGCCGCAGTTGGTGGTGTCGCAGCCCCGGTGCGTGCCGGTCAGCCCGACGCCGCGCCTGATCAGGTCGGCGAGCAGCAGCCGGGGCTCGATCTCGGCCACCTTCTTCCTGCCGTTGATCGTGAACCGGATCTTGCGCACCGGAACGTCGGCGGTCGCCTCGTCGCCGGTGTCGTCGTAAACCATCGTCATGATCAGGCCGCCCTTTCCGCAGCTGCTCCCGTGGCGGAGGACCCCGTGGTTGAGGACCCCGTGGTTGAGGACAGGCTGCCGCCGAGGATGCGGCTGACGAAGACGCGCACCAGGTGCCGCTTGTACTCGGCGGTGCCGCGGTGGTCGGTCTTCGGCTGCGCCGCGCTCGCGGCGAGCTCGGCGGCTTCCGCGATGCTGTCCGCCGACAGCGGCTTGCCGGCCAGCGCCGCCGCCGCGTCCGTGGCGGCGATCGTGGACCCGCCCACGCCGGTGAGCGCGATGCCCGCCCGGACCACCGTCCCGCCCGATGTCTCGATGGCCACCGCGGTGCCGACGGTCGCGAAGTCCCCGACCCGGCGCTCGAGCTTCAGGTACCCCCCGGCCCTGGTGCCCAGCGCCTTCGGGACGACGGCCTCGACCGCGATCTCGTCGTGGCCCAGCGTGTTCTCGAAGGGGCCGGTGACGAACTCGGCCAGCGGGATGGCGCGGCGGCCGGCCGGGCCCTGCGCGATCACCGAGCCGCCGAGGGCGAGCATCACCGACGCCCAGTCGCCCTGCGGGTCGGCGTGGCAGAGCGACCCCACCAGCGTGCCCCGGTTGCGCACGAGCGGGTCGGCGACCAGCGGCGCGGCGGCCGCCATGGTGGGCTGCGTGCCGGGAAGCAGGCTGGAGAACTCCAGGTCGGCGTGGCGGCAGAGGGCGCCGATGCGGAGCGTGCCGTCCGGGTCCGTCCGGTGGTAGGCGAGGCCCGGCACGTCGTTGATGTCGACGAGCATGTCGGGGGTGGCGAAACGCAGCTTCATCATCGGAACGAGGCTCTGGCCGCCCGCCAGCACCTTGACGTAGTCACCGCCGTCGCGCAGCAGGCTGATCGCCTCGTCCAGGGAATGCGGCGCCTCGTAGCGGAACCGCGCTGGGAACATCAATTCCTCCGCTCGGAGTGTGGATCGGCCACGGCCTGCGGGCCCGACTCGTAATCGGGGTCGGGGCGCGGCTCCTGATGCGGCGGCCACGGCCCGGAGACCGGCTGCCCCGCGATCTTGAGGTAGTCGACGAGCTGGGGCCAGGCCCAGACCGTCGGGCTCTTCCCGGTCTTGGGGGCGCCTTCAATCAACTCGAACAGCCGCGGGTTGTCCCTGCTATGTCCGTCAGACTCAATCGGCATGCCACGCTCTCCCGTCTTCGGGGATGCGCCACCAGCACTGGAACCGGTGGTAATGAAAGGTAGACGTATCGTGGCGCTGCCTTAACACGCCTGCAACAGCCAAATAAGCTGTCGCTTAATCGGCGGCCCGCGAGGGCCTGCCGGGGAGAGACTCCCCCACGCTCGCGGGGTCACCAGGGAGATCATTCCCCCGGGGAATACCGCTTAACTCCAGATCGTGACGTAGACCGGGGGCTTGAACCGCGACGGCGACACGCCGGCGGCGGGCGACCGCATCAGCCGCATCGCCTCCGGGGTGCCGAGGAACCGGCGGAACGCGCTCGCGGCGGTGCTGCGCCGCTCCCGCTCCAGCATGGTCACGTACCAGACCTCTTCCACGGGAAAGCCCGGCAGGTCGATCAGCGCCAGTTCGCCGCGCCGCAGCTGATGGGACGCCAGGTGCTCGATCGCGGGCGCGACCCCCGACCCGTCGGCGGCCGCCGCCCAGGCGGCGGTCTGGCTCTGGAACACCCCGATGTCGCTGTCGGCGACGCCGAGCCGGCGCAGCAGCCTGGCCGTCTCGCTGCCTGGGTCGGTGCCGGACGGGTCCACCAGCCAGCGCCACTGCCGGGCGGGCCCGCGCCACCGGGCCTGGGCCGTCCTTCCCGCGCTCCCGCCGCCCGCCCCACCCGACCCGGGGCCGACCACGACGATCCGGTACTTGAAGATCGGCTCGCTGACGACCGGCAGCTCGTCCTCGCCGGTCGCTCCCGGGCCGATCGCGACGTCCGCGAGCCGGTTGGCGATCAGCACGGGCAGTTCGCCGGCGGCGGCGACTCCCGTCGTGATCTCTACCGCCCCGGAGAACCGGCGGCGGAACGCCTCCATCAGCGGTCCCGCGATGAACTCGGCGAACGTCGACGTCGCGACGACCCGCAGTTGCTCGGGCGCGCCCTGCGCGGCGCGGACGGCGGCGTACGCCTCGGCGCCGAGCACGACGATCTGGGACGCGGTGCCGAGCAGCCGCGCCCCGCCGGAGGTCAGCGTCATGCCGGCCTGGCTGCGGGTGATGAGCTGGTCGCCAAGGTCCTGGCGCAGCGCGGTGAGCGCCTGCGAGACGGCGGACTCGCTGACGCCCAGCGCCGCCGCGGCGGCTCGTACCGAGCCGAGCCTGGCCACCAGGACGAACGCGTTCAGCTGGGTCAGCGTCATTGCACACTCCACCGGGAACGTCGGCGTATCAGAGAGATATGGCCGCACCTCCCTACACTCAGAACGTACGGCATCAGTTCGCCGGGTGCACGCAGCGCGGGCAGGAGGTTGAGTTGCAGGTTCCCGCACAAGTCGAGTACGAGAAGGCCACCAGCGTCGAGCACGCGCTCGCCCTGCTGTCCAGGTACGCCCCCGGAGCCAGGATCCTGGCCGGCGGGCACAGCCTGATACCGATGATGAAACTCCGCCTGGCCAGGCCCGAGGCACTGATAGACATCAACGGCCTTGCGGAACTCGACTACATCAGGGTCGACGGTGACCACCTGGCCATCGGGGCGATGACCCGGCATTCTTCGGTCCTCGACTCAGCCGTGCTCCGTGAGCACTACCGCATCTTCGCCGAGGCGGAGCGGGTCATCGCGGACCCCTTGGTGCGCAACCGGG
>DAHWEX010000097.1 GCA_027326205.1 Actinomycetota bacterium | reverse complement strand
GCATTTGCCTCATCCGGGCCTTAAACGCTCCCGGGAACCGGTCACGGGGCAAGATCGCGGGTCATCCACGGCGAATAGCGCCGTGGATGACCCGCGATCCCTGGAAGATACCTCAGGGGGGTATATTGGCATGGCGTTGGCCGGTTGAAGATTCGATTAACGTGTCAGCACCCTTGGTGAATAGCTACGACTACGGTGCTGTGGCGCGGACCCCGGGATAAACGCAAAGCGACCCGGTGCGGTCTTACCGCACACAGGCCACCCGACGTGAGGCGCGCCAGCGCCTCACCCCCCGGGGGGTCCGGGGGGTCGCCCCCCCGGGATAAACGCAAAGCGACCCGGTGCGGTCTTACCGCACACGGGTCGCCCGAGCTTTGCTGGGGTACCAGGACTCGAACCTAGACTAACAGAGCCAGAATCTGTCGGGCTGCCAATTACCCTATACCCCATTGGCCGCACGCGTCGGGAGCGTCGCAAGCCTCCCTGACGGTGCTGTTGTAGTGTATCGAACCCCGGCGACTAGAGCGAACCGGCTTGAAGTTCCGGCCGGCGACCTGCGCCCGCTGGGCAGCCGTCCGGCCAGATAGCTGCCCGCCAGATAGCTGGGGGTGCAGGGCGACCGGCCCGCCCCGCACCCCCAGGCCCCTGCTTCCTCGGAAGGTCCAGCCCCGGGAAGGTCCAGCCCCGGGAATGAGGAAGCCTCGGCTGGCGCGAGCTACTCCTCCGGTTCGGCGACCAGGTGGTCCGGCTCGAACTCGCGCAGGGTCGGCGGCTCGAGGGCCACCGCGACCTGGGACTTCCCGCTGGCGACCGCCCGGCCGGCACCGAAGACGGCACGGAAGTCGCGCTTCACCACCTGCTCCGCGTGGGTCAGTTCATCGACGAGCGTGGCGTGAGACAGGGCGGTCGTTGTGGTTACGCCGCCGTTCTGGCTGGCCGCCGCGGCCCCGCTGCCGGAAGCCGCCGCCAGCCCGGGCTCCGCCACCCCGTGCCACTTCTTGTGCAGTTCGGGCACCGCCGTCAGCAGCATCTTCGTGTACTCGTGCTGCGGGTTCCCGAAGATCTTCCCGGTCGCCCCCATCTCCACGATCGCGCCGTGCCGCAAGATCACCGTCCGGTCCGACACGTAGTTCCCCAGCGACAGGTCGTGCGTGATGAACAGCACCGCCATCCCCTGCCGCTTCAGCTTCACGAGCAGGTTCAGCACGTCCACCCGCGTCGACGCGTCCAGCATCGAGATGATCTCGTCCGCCACCAGCACCTTGACGTCCAGCAGCAGCGCACGCGCGATCAGCAGCCGCTGCTGCTGACCCCCCGACAACTGGTGCGGGTACTTACCCAGCACGTCACCCGGATTCAGCGCCACCGCATCCAGCGCGCTCTCGACCTTGGCCGACCAGTCCTTGTCGCTGACGTGGGGGAAGTACGAGGAGCGAATCAGGTCGTAGACCCGGTCGGCCCGGTAGATCGGGTTGTAGGAGCTGAACGGATCTTGGAAGACACCCTGGACGTGCCGGTAGTACTCCCTGAACCCGCGCGTGGAGTACGACGCGATGTCCTTGCCGTCGAACGTCACCGTGCCGGAGGTCGGCCTGGTCAGCCGGAGCAGGACCTTGCCGATCGTGGTCTTGCCGCTACCTGACTCGCCGATCAGCGAGATGACCTCACCGGGCTTCAGCTCAAAGCTGACCTTGCGCAGCGCGGGGGTGAGGCCGCCGCCCCGCGCGGTCGACGGGTAGAGCTTGGAGACCTGGTCGAGTTTGAGCGTGGTCATGCCTGCTCCTGTCCGGCGCCGGCGGTCACCGCGGTCTGCTCCTGGCTGACCTTCCAGCACGCCACCAGGTGGCCGGGCCTGATCTCTTCAAACGGCGGGGTCTGCGTGCACTTGTCGAACGCGAACGGGCACCGCTCACGGAACCGGCAGCCGGCCGGGGGGTTCGCCAGCGACGGCGGGCGGCCGGGGATGCCGGTCAGCAGCGCCTGGTCGTGCCGCACCCCGACCTCGGGCAGCGAATTGAGCAGTGCCTGGGTGTAGGGGTGCAGCGGGTTGTCCACGATCACGGACGTCGGCGCGCGCTCCGCGAGCCGGCCCGCGTACATGATCGCGATCGAGTCGGCGATCTGGGCCAGGATCGACAGGTCGTGGGTGATCGCGATCGCGGACTTGACGTAGCCGCGGTCGCGGAACTCAAGGAGCATCTCGCCCACCGCGCGCTGGGTGGACACGTCGAGCGCGGAGGTCACCTCGTCGGCGATCAGCAGCGACGGGTTGAGCAGCGTGGACATGATGATCGTCACCCGCTGCCGCATGCCGCCGGACAGCTCGAAGGAGTACTTGCCGAGCACCTCCTCCTTCAGCCCGATCAGCGCGAGGCGGCGCTTCAGCTCGGTGAGGACCTCGTCCCGGTTCTTGATGTGGTGGGACTTGAGCAGGTCGTTGATCAGCCGGCCGATCTTGCGGGTCGGGGTGAGCGCGGACATCGCGTACTGCGGGACGAGGGAGACCTCGGTCATCCGCTTGTGCCGCATGGCGCCGTTGTCCGCGATCGGCAGGTCCCTGCCGTCCACGGTGACCTTGCCGCCGGTCGCCTTCATCCGGGGGTCCAGGAAGACGAGCGCGTTGCCCAGGGTGGACTTGCCGCTGCCCGACTCGCCCGCCAGGCCCATGATCTCCCCGTCGGCCAGGGAAAAGCTGACGTCGTCGACCGCGGTCACGTCGCCCAGTCGGCTGCGGTAGGCCACCGAGAGGTTCTGCACGTTAACGCTCATGAGGCCGCCTCGCTGGCGCTCGGAGTCCGCATTCGCGGACGCACTGTGCTTGCCGGTTCGCTCGCAAGCTCGCTCATTGTTCCCTCAGCTTCGGGTTGAAGACCTCGTCCAAGCCGACGTTGGCGATCAGCAGCGCGGCGACCATCGCGGTCAGCACGGCGACCGGCGGGACGAACCACCACCACAGGTGGTAAAGCAGCGCGGAGCCGTTCTCCGCCTGGTTCAGGATCCATCCGATCGAGACCGTGCCGCTTGGGCCAAGGCCCAGGAAGTCATAGCTGGCCGCGATCAGCATCGAACTGCCGAAGAGCAGGATGACGGCGAGGAACAGGTAGGACGCCATGTTCGGCGCGATCTCTTTGAGGATGATCGAGACGGGCCGCTTGCCCGACAGCCTGGCCAGCTCGACGTACTCGCGGCCGCGCAGCGAGAACGTCTGCGCCCGGACCGCCCTGGCCACCCACGGCCAGGTCGTCAGGCCGATGAACGCGCCCTCGAACAGGATGCTCCGCGAGGAGAGGTAGGAGCCGATCACCACGAGCAGGACGAGGCTGGGGATCATCACGATGACGTTCGTGATCATCTGCACCAACTCGTCCACCCAGCCGCCGCGCCAGCCCGCGATGAAGCCGAGCGCCATTCCGACGACCGCGGCGAACGCCGCGCCGAGCGCGCCGATCAGGTAGGACTCGCGCAGGCCGTTGGTGAGCTGCGAGTACATGTCGTAGCCGGTGAGGTCGGTGCCCAGCCAGTGCTGGCTGCCCGGGTGCTGCAGCGGGAGCGTGGTCTGCAGCGGCTGGTACTTGGCGAGCATCGGGCCGATGAGCGCCACGAGCACCAGGATGAGTTCCAGGCCGAGGCCGAAGACCAGCTTCTTGTTCCGCAGCCCGTAGTACAGGAAGTCGTTGCGCTTGCGGGGCGCCGCGCCGACGCCCCGCACGCTCGGCAGGCCGACGGCGGCGACCTCGGGGGCAGCCGCTTCGCTGATCGACTCGCTCATGCCGCAGCACCTGCTTCCCGCTCGCTCGTAAACCAGAGCTCGCTCACGCTGCCGCTCCCTGCATGCTCAGCCGGGTCCTCGGGTCAACCGAGATGAACACCAGGTCGATGATGAAGTTCGCGAGCAGTACGCCGATGACGATGAAGATGAAGATGCCCTGCAACAGGAAGTAGTCCTCGTTGCTGATCGCCTTGTAGATCAGGGACCCGAGGCCCGGGTACTGGAAGGCGATCTCGGTGACGATGTTGCCGCCGATCACGACGCCGAGTTGGAGGGCGAGGCCAGACAGCTGGGGGAGCGACGCGTTGCGGTAGGCGTAGCCGCGGACCACCCGCTCGCTCGCGCCGAGCGCGCGCAGGTAGCGGGAGGAGTCGTTCTCAAGCTCGTAGATGACCAGGTTCCGCATGCCGATCGCCCAGCCGCCGAGGCTCACGATGAACACCGTGAGAAACGGCAGGAACCAGTGGTCGAGCAGCGAGGAGATGAACGTCCAGTCGAAGGTCGGGATCAGGTTCTCGCTGTAGCCGAGGGAGGTGGGAAACAGGTGCCAGAGGCTGCCGAACAGGAAGGGCACCAGCAGGGCGAGCCCCGCGTAGGGGATCGCCTGGAAGATGTAGCCGACCGGCAGGACCCAGTTGTCAAGGAACCTGCGGCGGGCGGCAGCGGCGCCTAGCCGGTTGCCCAGGGTGTAGGAAAGCAGGACAGCGGGGACGAGCAGCGCGAGCGTGTAGGGCATCGCCTGGAACACGACCGAGGTGACGCTCGCCGGGTTCTCGTAGATGCTGACGCCCAGGTTGCCGGTCAGCACGCCGTGCCAGAAGTTCAGGTACTGCTGCCAGAGCGGCACGTTGAGGCCGAACTCGCTGGAAAACTGCTGGTAAAGCGCCGCGTAGGACGCGTTGCTCCCCACGTTGTACTTGGACAGCATGCCCTGGATCGGGTCGCCGGGCATGAAGTGCGGAAGGGCCCAGTCGAGGGTGACGCCGACGAAGAACGCCAGCACGTACGTAATAAGTTTCCTTGTTAGATAGCGCCGCACTGGCAGTGCTCCAGAGGTGGTCAACGGCCCTCGCGGCCCGTTCCCCGGCGGTGGATCGCCGGGGAACGGGCCGCTGCAGGACCAGTAGTGGGTTAATCGGCTGGACCGGCAGAGCCGGGTCAGCTGGCCTTCGCCGGCGTGAGCTGCGCCAGGCCGATGACCGAGGTCATGCTGCCGAGGTAGCCCGCCCACATGGCCGGGATGTTCTGGTTGCCGCCCGTGCTGGACGGGTAGTTCGTCCAGTACTGGGTGTTGCCCTGGAACCAGACGCCGTTGTACCAGAGCGGGATCTCCGGCTGCTGCTGCAGGAAGTCCTTCTCCAGCGTGGAGTAGATCGAGTCGAGCTGGCTGGTGTTGGACGGGTTGATGGTGGCCGCCTGCTGCACCAGGTTCCAGTCCGACGTCGAGGTGTAGCGCTCCCAGTTCATCTGGGCGTTCTGCTGCGCCGAGATCGGGAGCTGGTAGACGCGCTGGAAGTAGGACCACGGGGTGGAGTCCAAGCCGGCGTTGTTGTCGAGCGCCAGGTCGTACTTGCCGCTGTCGAGGTCAGCGGTCCGCTGGTTCGACGACGGCTCGATGACGTTGATGTTGATGCCGACAGCCTTCAGCTCCTGCTGGATCACGGTCTGCGCCGTGTTCCAGTCGGACCAGCCCTGCGGAGCCTCAAGCGTCAGGGTCTGGCCGGTGTAGCCCGACTGCGCCAGCGCGGCCTTGGCCTTCGCGGGGTCGTAGGTGGCCGCGTACTGGCTGACTACCGAGGAGTTCACGTAGCCGGCGCTCTGCAGCGTCGGTAGCAGGCCGGTCGGGCCCGCCGGGGACGCGATGCCGTCGTAGACCGCCTGGGCGATCGCCGTCGGGTTCAGCGCGTACGCCAGCGCCCGGCGGAAGTTGACGTTGTTCATCGGCGCCTTGGTGGTGTTCGGCTCGAGCCACACCGTGTTGCCGGACAGCATGTAGTGCTGACTGGCCGTCCCGTAGAACTTGAGCGTGTAGCCGCTGTTGCCGCCCTGCGCGCCCGCGAGCATGTTGACGCCCGGCAGGTAGTTGTTCGACCAGTCGATGTTGCCCGCGGTCAGCTGGCCGAGCTCCTGGCTGTTGGAGCCGTTGACCACGTCGACCAGGTACTTGAACTTGAACGAGTAGCCGAGCGCGGCCGTGGCCCACCAGTCCGGCTTGGTCTGGTAAGCGACTTCCTGCTGGTTAGCGGTGTCCAGCGTCATCGGGCCGGTGCCGACCGGGTTCTTGTTCGCCGTGGTCGCGATCTGGCTGGCCGGGATGCTCTTCCAGATGTGCTCCGGGAGAACGGGGGCCTTCCACAGGTAGTCGGTGAACTCGGTGTAGCCGGGCGTGCCCTTGAAGGTCACGGTAACCGTGTTTCCGCTGGCCACCGCGTTCGCGACCGAGGCCACGTTGGCGCTGTACGGGTCGGCCGCGTTGGTACGGGCCAGGTTGATCGAGTAGGCGACGTCGGCGGCGGTCATCGGCTGCCCGTCGCTCCACTTGATGCCCGAGCGGACCGTGATCACGTACTTGCCGCCCTGCCAGCCGGACGCCTCGGCGCTGCTGGCGAGCCACGGGTCGTACTGGTTCTTGATCGGGTCGTACAGGTACAGCGGCTCGTAGATGAGCCCCTGCGTGCCGGTCGCGAAGTTACCGGTGTCGAGCGGGTTCCAGTTCACCGGCGGCCCGTAGGCGGTGCCGCTGGTGTAGAGCGTCTCGCTGCGCGGGAAGCTGAGCGTGCTGCTGCCCCCCGAAGTCGAACCTGACGCCGAAGTCGAACCTGACGCCGAAGCCGACGAAGATCCCGACGCCGCCGGGGTGCTCGACGAGCTGCTGCACGCGCTCGCAACGCCGAGCGTCAGCACGGCGACAGCGGCGGTACCGTACCGCCACCGCCTGCCGTTCCTACTCCTGGTAGGTGTCACCTGCTCCTGCCTCCTCACTAACAAGTCCTGCGATAAACCCCAAGGCTGGCGCACTGGAGTGTAGATTTATAACACATATTGTTGGTATATGTGCCAAACCACACCAGGGTGACTCTCACCTGGGATCTTGTTCTGTTCTAGGTTTGGCGTCGCCATCGCGGGCCGGGGAACGCTTCGTCCCCGACCGCCCCGGTGTCGCCGTTGAACAGGTGGGCTATACCGGTTAAGTGTTAACCCAAAGCAAGGGCTGCGTAAAGGGCCGGCTGCATATCTGTCTTATCGCAATCAAGTTGCAACAGAGTTCGGCAGGCCGCGCCGGCCGGAACCCCCGGCGGGGGGCTGGGCGCGCTACGCCGTACGGCGGGCCTGGCCGGGCACCGGAAGCTCGGGGACGCCGGCCCAGCCGGAGCTGGTCCGGGCCTGCAAGACGGGCGCGTCCTCCTGGACGCTCCGCGGCCGCTCCCCCGCCGCGAACTCGCGCAGCATGCGGGCCGCGGTGGCGCCCACGCCCGCGATGTCCCGGCGCAGCGCGGTGAGCGCGGGGTGCATGAGCTCGCACAGGGCCGAGTCGTCCCAGGAGATGATCGACACCCCGTCGGGCACGCTGACGCCCATCCGGTGCGCCACGCCAAGGCCGGCGGCGGCCATCACGTCGTTGTCGTAGAGGATCGCGCTCGGCGGCTCGGCCGAGCCGAGCAGGCTCACCGTCGCCTGGGCCCCGTGCTCGGCGGTGTAGTCCGCCTCGACGGAGAGCGCCGTGAGCCCGGCCGCGGCGGCGGACGCCGCGAACGCGTCACCGCGAAGGACCGTGTGCCAGTAGGCGCCCCGGCCGCCGACCCGGGCGATCCGCCGGTGGCCGTGCGCCGTGAGGTAGGCCACGACGGCGTCGACGGCCCCCCGGTCGTCCTGCCAGACCGCGGGCAGCGAGCCCGCTCCCCGCGGCGTGCCGATGACCACGGCGGGCATGCGTAGCTGCTCGATCGCCGCGATCCTGCGGTCGTTCACCTGAAGGTCGACGACGAAGACGCCGTCCACCCGGCGCTGCGCCCACCACTGCCGGTAGAGCTCGATCTCCGTGTCCGCGTCCTCGGTCATCGTGAACTGGAGCGTGACCTGGTGCGCGGCGAGGTCGGCCTGAATGCCGGAGACGAGCTGCATGAAGAACGGCTCGATGCCGAGGGTGCGGGCCGGGCGGTCGATCACCAGGCCGAAGACCCCGGACTTGCCCGCGGTGAGCGCGCGGGCGGCACTGCTCGGCTGGAAGCCGATCTCCTCGGCGATCGCCAGGATGCGCTCCCTGGTCGCGGCGGAGATCCCCGGCTTCCCGTTCAGCGCGAAGGAGACCGCGGCCTTGGTCACGCCGGCCCGCTGAGCGATGTCGGTAATGGTCGGACGCTTCATCCGGTCCCCTCGCAGCACTATGAACCCCTCCCATCCTGGTCCCAGGCGGCCGGCTGCGCCAGAGTCCGGGCAAAGGATGGACGAGCTTCACTATTCCGGTTAAGGATAACCGGGATGCGTCCGGGACGCGTCCCGGAAAGCGCCGGGAAAGTCCGGGACGCGTCCCAGAACCGGCCCCGACCAGCCCGATCATGGACTTTCCGGACGCTTAACCGGTATAGTTCTGGAAACAAGGACGGCCCGCAGCGTCCCTCGTTCACCGGCCCGGCCCGGCCCGGTCCGAACGCGGTCTCGCGGTCCGGCCCGGCGCTGAGGACACGGGTACGGGGTCACCACCAGGAGATTGAGAGCCACGTGCGCAGGAACACTTTGAGGGTCATGGCCGGCGACGGGCCGGCGGACTGGCTCGGCGCGAACTTCTGGTCGCGGACCGGCGGCCCGCTGATGTGGCGCAGCTACGACCCGGCCGTCATCGACGCGGAGCTGGCCGTGCTCAAGCGGCACGGCCTCACCATGACCAGGTCGTTCTTCTACTGGCCCGACTTCATGCCGGCCCCGCATGCGATCGACGAGGCCAAGACCGCGCTCTACGCCGACTTCCTCGACCGGCACGCGGCCCAGGGCCTCACCACGATCCCGACGTTCATCGTCGGCCACATGTCCGGCGAGAACTGGGACCCGGCCTGGCGGAACGGCCGTGACCTCTACGACGACGTCTGGATGGTCGGCCGTCAGGCGTGGTTCGCCGCCGAGATGGTCCGCCGCTTCCGTGCGCACCCGGCCGTCGCCGGCTGGCTGGTCACCAACGAGATGCCGATCTACGGCGGCTCGGACACCAACCACGAGATCGTGGCCACCTGGGCCCGGATCATCAAGGACGCGGTCCGGGCGGCCGGCGGGCACCAGCCGTTCTCGCTGGGGGACGGCGCCTGGGGCATCGAGGTCACCGGCCGGGACAACGGCTTCCGGCTGAGCGAGATCGCGCCGCTGGTGGACTTCCTCGGCCCGCACACCTACCCCGTGGGCGACGACCCGATCCGCCAGCGCTACGCGGCCGCGCTGGCCTGCGAGCTGTCCGGCACGTTCGGCAAGCCGGTGATCATGGAGGAATTCGGGGTCAGCTCCGACTTCGCCTCCGAGGCCAACGCGGCCACCTACTACCGGCACGTGCTGTACAGCACGCTGCTCGCCGGCGCCACCGGGTGGATCGCGTGGAACAACACCGACTTCGCCCTCCCCCACCAGGACCCGTACCGGCACCACGCGTTCGAGCAGAACTTCGGGCTCACCGACGCCAGCGGCACCCCGAAGGCCACGCTCACCGAGCTGAAGTCCTTCGGCCGGACCCTGGCGGCCATCGACTTCGCGCACTGCGAGCGCGCCGACACCGACACCGCGCTGATCGTCTCCAGCTACCTGGACAACCAGTTCCCGTTCACCTCACCGGACACCCACGCGCACGTGCTCAAGGGGCTGCAGCAGTCCTACGTCGCCGCCCGGCTCGCCGACCTGCCGCCGAAGCTGACCAGGGAGACCGACGGCATCGAGCCGGGGGCCCGGCTCTACCTCGCCCCGTCCGTCAAGCAGTTCCTCGCCCCGACCGCCGCCGTGCTCGAGAAGCTCGCGCAGGACGGCGCGACCGTCTACGTCTCCTACTCCCCCGGCGACGTGGCCTGGCACCGCGGCCCGTCCTACGGGTCGATGAACGAGCTCTTCGGCGTCAAGCACCAGCTCGACGTCGGCATGGTCGACCCGATCACGGATCACTTCGTCGAGCTGACCTTCACCAGGGCATTCGGCGGCCTGGTCCGGGGCACCACGCTCACCTTCCCGGTCGGCGGGAACGAGCACGCCCGTGCCTACCTGCCGGTGGTGCCGACCACCGCCGAGGTCATCGCGACCGACGCGGCCGGCCGCCCGGCGCTGCTGCGCCGCCAGGCCGGCCGGGGCTCGCTGATCCTGTGCGCCTACCCGCTCGAGTACCTGGCCTCGGCGGTCAGCCGGGTCAACCCGGACGCGACGGTCACGCTGTACTCGGCGCTCGCGACCCACGCGGGGGTCCGCAGGCTGGTAACGGTCGACGACCCGGAGGTCACCTGCGACGTCCTCGTGCACCGCGACGGAACGCGCTACGCGGTGATCGCCAGCCACGCCGACGAGGAGCTCACCGTCAAGCCGGCCATCTGCGGCGCCGGGGAGCAGCCGCCGTCCCTGGCGCTGGCCCCGCTCGGCGAGCGGGCGACCGTGGACTGGGTCACGCTCGCCCCGTTCGGTGTCAAGGTGCTCAAGCTCGTCGGGCAGTGAGCGGTCCGTCGCCTTCCCCGGCTCAAGCCGGGGAAGGCGACCCGGGGAAAGCGGCCCCGCCTCGCTGCCCTGTCCTGGCCTAACGGCTCGCTGTCGGCGGCCTAACGGCGAAATGGCCGAAGGCCGCCCCCCGCGGCGCCTGATAGGTTGTGCCTCATGCCCTGGTATGACATGCCGCTTGAGCGGCTCCGTGAGTACCGCACGAGCACGCCCGAGCCGGAGGGGCTCGACGGCTGGTGGCGGCAGCGCCTGGAGCGGGCGCGGGCCCAGGCCCGGCCGGCCGTCTTCACGCCCTACGAGCCCGATGTCTACCGTCCGTTCCAGGTCTTCGACGTGGAGTTCTCCGGTGCCGGGGGCGACCCGGTCAAGGCGTGGTACATCAAGCCGTCCGGCCAGGAGAGTCCGCCGGTCGTGGTGAAGTTCATCGGCTACGGCGGCGGCCGGGGCGCGCCGGCCGAGCACGTCCTGCTGCCCTCGCTCGGCTACGCGGTGCTGGTCATGGACACCAGGGGCCAGGGCGGGCGGTGGACCTACGGGGCCACGCCGGACGGCGCAGGCGGCAGCGGCCCGGAGAACTCCCTGGTCATGACCCGGGGCATCACCGCGCCCGAGGACTACTACTACACCCGGCTGTTCACGGACGCGGCGCTCGCCGTCGACCTGGCCCTTGAACTCGCCGCCGCGGGCGGCGCGAAGGTTGCCGTCAGCGGCGCCAGCCAGGGCGGCGGCCTGGCGCTCGCGGCCGCGGCCCTGCACGGCCCGAGCGTCAGCCTGTGCCACGCGGACGTGCCGTTCCTCTGCGACATCCAGCGGGCGATCACCCTCGCCCCGCACGCCCCGTACACGGAGATCCCGGAGTTCCTGGCGGAGAACGTCGCGCTCGTCGACACCGCGCTGACCACGCTGCGGTACATCGACTGCGCGCTGCTCGCCCGCCGGGTTACCGCGCCCACGCTGGTCTGCGTGGGCTTGATGGACGACATCTGCCCGCCGTCCACGGTTTTCGCCGCCTACAACGAGATACCGGCGGAAAAGGACATCATCGTCTACCCGTACAGCGGTCACAGCGTCCCGCGGGCCCACGCCGAACCTCAGCTCCGCCACCTGCGCCAGCATCTGCCGGTCTGACGGACCACGGGCCTACCGGCCGCCGGCCGGGCCTCCCGGCCTCAGCCGGGGGCCGCGGCCAGCCAAGGCCAGCCCGGTCTCGGGCCTTAGTCGCGGATGACGACCCGGTTGGCGAGGGTGCCGATCGACTCGATCGTCACCTTCACCTCGTCGCCGTCGACCAGCGGGCCGACCCCTTCCGGGGTGCCGGTGAGCAGCACGTCGCCCGGCAGCAGGGTCATCACCGACGACACGTACTCGATCAGCGACGGGACGTCCCACAGCAGCTCGGAGGTCCGCGCGTGCTGCTTCACGTTCCCGTTGACGGTCGTGGTGATGCCCAGGTCAGCGGGGTCGACGCCAGTCTCCATCCACGGGCCGAGCGGGCAGAACGTGTCGAATCCCTTCGCCCGCGTCCACTGCCCGTCCCTGGCCTGCAGGTCCCTGGCGGTCACGTCGTTCGCGCAGGTGTAGCCGAAGATGACGTCGGCGGCCCGGTGCTTCGGGACGTCCCGGCACAGCCGGCCGATGATCACGGCGAGCTCGCCCTCGTAGTCGACCCGGTCGGTGATCTTCACCGGGTACGCGATGCGGTCACCGGGACCGGTGACCGACGTGGACGGCTTGAGGAACAGGATCGGCTCGGCGGGCAGGTCGCTGCCCATTTCCTTGACGTGCCCGGCGTAGTTCCTGCCGACCGCCACTACCTTCGAGGGCAGCACGGGGGCAAGCAGCCTTACCTCGGCGAGTGGGTAGCGGTTCCCGGTGACGCGCACGCCTGCCGGGTCGACGCCAAACGGATGGCCGTGCAGCTCCGCGATCGTCTGCGGCTGTCCGCTCTCACCCTCAACAATGCCATAGGCCACGCCATCGCCCGCGGCGAACCTAGCGATACGCACGATGCTCCTTTGCTCGCTTGTCGCTATCGAGCCTACTTGCGCGGAGCTACTGTTGATATCCCTCCACCTCGGACACCGGACGGGCGGCCGAGTCCTCGGGGCTCTCTCCGAACTCCCGCTTCGCCCTCCGCTGGCGCAGCAGGTCCCAGCACTGGTCCAGGGCCTCTTCAGCAGAACGAAGCCGCTCACGCTCCTGGGCCGTGCTCAGCTCACCCGCCTGGAGCTGGCGCCGCAGCTCGTGTTCGGTGTCGATCAGCTCGCTGATCCGCGACATGATGTCCTTGTCGTCCATGTGCTTAAGGTATTCCAGCGACGCTCCCGTGCGCGATCGGGTCCGTGTTACAGAGCCACGGGTTTCCTTGTGGGGCTGCCGTGGCTCTGTCGACGCCGTAGTCCTGATGTGCCTTGTGAGTCATTCGAAGGGCACGGCGGGGCCGGAGCCGGCCATGGGTGGGGCCGCTCCGGGGGGGGCGCGCGCAACCCGGGTGCCGCTGGTGAGCGACTGCCCGCGAAGCCGCGCTCAAGCGTGGCCGGCGGAGGAAGGCAACCGGGTCAGGACCAGGTGAAACCCCGGCCCGTTCGGAATACCGGTGGTTTGAGCGCGCGGGCTACTCGGGGACGCGGCCGGCCCGCAGCAGGCCGTACGTGACGGCCTCCTCCAGCGCGTGCCAGGAGGCGGAGATCACGTTCTCATCCACGCCGACCGTGGACCAGGTGCCGTCCTGGGCGTCGCTCGACTCAATGAGCACGCGGGTGATCGCGCCGGTGCCCGCCGAGCCTTCGAGGATGCGGACCTTGTAGTCGGTCAGCTCCAGCGTGGCCAGTTCGGGGAACGTCTGCTCAAGCGCGGACCGCAGCGCCCGGTCCAGCGCGTTGACCGGCCCGTTGCCCTCGCCGACGGCGACGACGCGCTCGCCCTTGGCCACGACGCGGACCGTGGCCTCGCTCGTGACCGCACCGTCTTCGCGCTGCTCCACGATGACCCGCCACGACTCGACGGTGAAGTGCCGCCTGCGCTCCCCGGCGAGCTCGTCGCGCAGCAGCAGCTCGAAGCTCGCGTCGGCCGCCTCGAACGAGTAACCGCGCGCCTCGAGCTCCTTGACCTTGTCGGTGACGCGGCCGATGACCTCCTTGTCGCCGGACAGGTCGAAGCCGAGCTCGCGGCCCTTGAGCTCCACGGACGCCCGGCCGGCCATGTCGGAGACGAGCATGCGCATGTCGTTGCCGACCTGCGCGGGGTCGATGTGCTGGTAGAGCATCGGGTCGACGCGGATCGCCGAGGCGTGCAGGCCGGCCTTGTGCGCGAAGGCGGACAGGCCGACGTACGGCTGGTGGGTGTCCGGCGTGACGTTGGTGACCTCGCTGATCGCGTGCGCGATCCTGGTCATCTCCGTGATGCCCTCCCCCTCGAGGACGACCTGGCCCTTCTTCAGCTGCAGGCCCGCGACCACGCTGAACAGGTTCGCGTTGCCGGAGCGCTCGCCGTAGCCGTTCGCGGTGCCCTGCACGTGGCTGACGCCCGCCTCGACCGCGACGAGCGTGTTCGCGACGCCGCAACCGGTGTCGTCGTGGCAGTGGATGCCGAGCCGCGCCCCGCTCTTGAGCGCGACCTCGCGCACGATGTCGCCCAGTTCGGTCGGCATCATGCCGCCGTTGGTGTCGCACAGCGCGATCACCGACGCGCCCGCTTCCGCCGCCGCGCGAACGCACTCGACCGCGTAGGCGGGGTTGGCCTTGTAGCCGTCGAAGAAGTGCTCCGCGTCGAGGAACACCCGTTGGCCCTCGGCGCACAGGTGGCGCACCGTGTCGGCGATCATCGCGAGGTTCTCCTCCAGCGTGGTGCGCAGCGCCAGTTCCACGTGCCGGTCGTGGCTCTTGGCGACCAGCGTGACCACGGGGGCACGCGACTCGCGCAGGGCGGCGACCTGCGGGTCATCGGCGGCGGCGAGACCCGCCTTCCTGGTCGAGCCGAACGCGGCGAGCGTCGCGTGCCGCAACTGCAGCTCGGTCTGGGCACGGCGGAAGAACTCGGTGTCCTTCGGGATCGCCCCCGGCCAGCCGCCCTCGATGAACCCGACGCCGAGCCTGTCCAGGTGCCGCGCGATCACCAGCTTGTCGGCAACCGTGAGGTTCAGGCCCTCCTGCTGCGCGCCGTCGCGCAAGGTGGTGTCGTAGACGTGGAACTGGTCGTCGGGCATCGTCGCTTTCCGTTCTTCCGGTGTCGCGTGCGGTTGACTTCAGGGTTGCGGGCAAACACTGTGCTAGCAGCAACAAAAAAGACCCCTCGCGAATACGCGAGAGGTCTGCGCGTCGGCATAGCGTTCGCCGGGACCCCGCGTCCGTCGGGCAACGCCCTACCTCGGAGGGGTCCGGGGGTCACCCCCGGGCTAGCACTACGAGCCGCTGCGAAATCGGCCAAAGGCCGATAAGCAGGGTTCGCTGCCGACGCGCCTGCCGATAATAATCAGGCCAGCCGTCACAGGAGCTAGTGTGCCACATGACGGCGGCAGAACGCCAACCGGGGGTGCGTCTGCGCCCGCGGCTCAGCCCACGGTCTTGAGGAACGATCCCGCCAGGGAGGCGGCGGCCTGCGAGGCGCTGGTGCCCGTCTCGAGGACGGCGACCGCCAGGCTGCCCCGGTAGCCGACGAACCAGCTCAGGTAGGAGCCCTTCCCGGTCTGGACCACCCCGGCCTGGCCGTAGACCGGCGTCCCTGTCAGGTCGGCCGCGTGCGCCGCGCCGGACGTGACCGCCAGGCGCATCATCTGCCGCAACTCGACCAGGGCGGCCGACGACAGCGGCATCTGCCAGGTGGTGGGCGAGTCCGTCGAGAGGAGCAGCGGCGAGTGGCCGGTGCCCGACGCGACCTCGGCGGCCACGGTCGCCATGCCGAGCGGGCTCATCAGCACGCCGCCGGTGCCGGTCGCCTGAGCGGCCACGTCCGCATCGCCGGACACCGCCGACGCGGAACCGGAGAACGACGGCAGCCGCAGCGCCCAGGAGGAGCCGACGCCGAACCCCCGCTCCGCGGTGGTGAGCTGCCGCGCGGTCAGCGTCCGGGACATGGTGGCGAACGCGGTGTCGCAGCCGTTGGCGAAGTCCATGGCGAACGTCGAACCGGGCGCCGTCACGGGCTGGTAGGTGAACGTCACCCCGCCGACGTCGGCCACCGGCTCGCACGGCAGCGGGATGTTCGCCGCGACGCCCGTGGACAGCAGCGCCGCCGCGGACACGATGCTGAACGCCATGCCCGGCTCGACCCTGGCGTTGAGCAGGCCGCCGGACGGCAACTGCCCGCCACCCGCAGTGCGCGACGCCAGCACCCGGATCGCCCCGGTGGCGGAGTCGACGGCGACGATCTCCGCGGAATTCGGCGCGCCCGCGAGGGCGTCGAGCGCGGAGTCCTGCTGCTGGACGTTGAGCGTGGTCGCGACGGGCGTGCCCGCGTGGCCGCCCTGCAGCGTCCACTGCTTTTTCACATGGCCGGTCGCGCTCACCACCTCGACGGTGGTGGTCGGCGTCCCGATCAGCGTGTCCTGGTAGGTCTGCTCGAGCCCGCCGACGCCCACGGTCATGCCCGGCTGGTACGCGGCGCCTTCCTGGCGCAGCACGCCGGAGTCCTCGGTGTCGACCGTGCCGGTTATCTCCTGCACCGAGGAGGAGAACAGCCGGTTGGACTCCTGCTGGTAGCTGAGCCCGGGCACCTTGGCCAGCTTCGGCCACAGCGCGCGGAAGTCGGCCGGCGAGAGCGTGAGCAGCGCGAGGTAGCCGCCCGGCGGCGAGGCCTGGATCTGGCCGAGCACCTGCTGCTCGTCAAGGTTGATGACCTCGCTGAACGCGGTCGCCGTGGCCACGGCGTTCTTCAGCTTGCCCGGGTAGACGCCGATCCGGTAGTCCGCCGACTTGGCGAGCAGCGGCTTGCCGTCCATGCCCACGACCGAGGCGCGCGGCGCGAACGACGTCGCCACGGCGAACCGGTCCCCGGCGCCGAGTGACGGGTTGATGACGGAGGGGGCCCAGTTGACCACCCAGGTGCCGCCGCGCGCGGTCAGGCCGAAGTGGCCCACGTACGACCACTGCTGGCCCCCCTGCGCCACGTCGACCGTGGCCGCGTAGGTGGCGACCGCGGTGGTGCCGTGCTGCTTGACGGCCAGCATGGCGAAGGTCTCGTTGCTAGCGTCGAGGTCGGTGTAAGAGGCCGCGAGCTGAGCGGTCACGTCCGGCGCGGCCCCGTCGGTGAGGGCGGCGGCCTGCGCGTAGTGCGCCCCCTGCCAGTCGAGCAGGAACGCCTGCACCGTCTGCTCCGGCGATCCCTCGCCGCCGAAGCCGCCGTCCAGGAATCCCAGGCCGAGGACGCCGGCGGCCAGCACGAGCGCGACGGCGAGCCGCACGTTCTTCGGCAGCCTGGGGGCGGAGGCCCGCCGCTGCGGCGGCTTGCGGTGCCGGCTCCCGTTGCCGCGCGGCACGGGAGCGGAGCCGCCTGGGGCTGGCGCCGCCGGCGGGCGCACCTCGCCGCCGCGCGGCGGCATGCCGCCGGGGGTGAAGGCCCCGGGCCACGATGCCACGGGCGGCTCCTGCCCCGCGCCGGGGGCAACCGAACCCCGGGCGGACGCGCCGGGCGGCGTGGCCGCGGCCTCCGAGCTGCCGCCGTCCCGCGGCGACGCCGATGTCCCGGGGCCGGACAGCCCGGGAACCGTGAACGGCAGGCCGTGGGTGCGGGGTCGGCCGACGTGGCTTCCCCTCTCACGAGAGTGCGCAGTCACCGTCCGCCCTCCGCCAGTCACCGTCGTCGCCGCAAGGCACGCTCGACTTCCCTGGCCGCGTCCTTCTTGGCCAGGTCTTGCCTCTTATCGTATGTCCGTTTACCGCGGGCAAGTGCGAGCTCCACCTTCACTTTGCCGTCCTTGAAGTACAGCGAAAGCGGGACCAACGTCAGTCCCTGCTCCGACGACTTGCGGATCAGCCGCTCGATTTCCCCCCGGTGCAGCAGCAGCTTCCTGGTCCGTCTGGGCAGGTGGTTCGTCCACGTTCCCTGGGCGTACTCCGGGATGTGGACGTTATGGAGCCAGACTTCCCCGTCAGAGACCTGTGCGAACCCGTCGGCCAGCGACGCGCGGCCGGCCCGCAGCGATTTCACCTCGGTGCCAGTCAGCGCGATCCCGGCTTCGATCGTGTCCTCGATCGCGTAGTCGTGCCTGGCTCGCCGGTTCGAGGCGATGACCTTCTGTCCCTGCTCGCGTGCCACGTTTCTCCTGTCGGACCCTTTCCTGCGTTCCCGCGTTCCTGCGTTCCCGCGTCAAAGCTAGCCTGCCGGCCGGGAAAGTTTCTTTCCTACCCGTCAGGCAACGGCTAAACGCGCAGGTAGCGGCGGAGCGTCAGGAACGACGTTATGCCGCAGAGCGCCACGCCGATAACCATGGCCAGCACGATGACCTCGACCACGTCGGCCGCCGACAGCCCGATGTTGTAGTTGAAGTACTGCTGCAGGTTGTTGAGCAGCAGCGACTTGACCCCCACCAGCAGCACCGCCGCGAGCACCCAGCCGAGCAGTCCCGCGATCACGCCTTCGAGCAGGAACGGCAGTTGGATGTAGAAGTTGGACGCGCCGACCAGTCGCATGATGCCCGTCTCGCGGCGGCGGTTGAACGCGGACAGCCGGATGGTGTTGGCCACGAGCAGGATCGCGGCGACCACCAGGATCAGGGCCACGATGACGACCGCGTTCCGCAGGCCGTTCAGCAGGCTGTAGAACTTCGCCAGGATCGACATCTCGTCGATGACCGAGTCCACTCCGGTCGCGCCGGTCATCTCGCTGACCACGACGGAGTCGTCAGTCCCCGCGTTGTGCGTCTTGACCTCAAGGGACGGCGGCATGTCCGACTCCTTGAGCGTCGAGACATAGGACTGGTCGTTGGTGAAGGTCTGCTTGTACAGGGCCCACGCCTGGGCCTGCGAGACGTAGGTGACCCCGGCGACCTGGGGCATGGCCTGCAGCCGCTGCTCGAGCGCCGTCGTCTGCGCGGTGGTCACCGCGCCGTGGCAGTCCGGGTTGGCGCTCTCCGCGTAGCAGAGGTAGACGGAGACCTCGGCCTGACCCTGCCAGTAAGTACGCGTCGCGTCGACCTGCTTGACGAACAGCAGCCCCGTGCCGAGCAGTGACAGGCTGATCGCCACGACGACGATGAGCGCGACGGTCATGGTGAGGTTCCGGCGCAGCCCGATCCATATCTCGGAGAGCACGAAGTTTGAGCGCATACTGGCCTTATCTCATCCTTGTCAGTCATGTGCCGTCTATCAGGGCACCCGGTAAGCGAGCGGTAATAATCGCGCCGCTCGCAGTGGCTGTCTAATAGGCCTGGCCGTAGACACCGCGGTTCTGGTCGCGGACCACCTTGCCGTATTCGAGCTCGATAACGCGCTTGCGCATCGAGTCCACGATCGCGGCATCGTGCGTCGCCATGACGACCGTCGTGCCGGTCCGGTTGATCCGGTCAAGGACCTTCATGATGCCGATCGAGGTCGCCGGGTCGATGTTTCCCGTCGGCTCGTCGGCGAGCAGGATCATCGGGCGGTTGACGAACGCGCGGGCCATCGCGACCCGCTGCTGCTCGCCGCCGGAAAGCTCATCGGGCATCCGCTCGTGCTTGCCCTCGAGGCCGACGAGGTCGAGCACCTCGGGCACCACCCGCCGGGTGAACCGCCGGGGCTTGCCGATCACGTCGAGGGCGAACGCGACGTTCTCGAAGACGGTCTTGTTCGGCAGCAGGCGAAAGTCCTGGAACACGCAGCCGATCTTCCGGCGCAGCGCCGGAACCTTCCAGTTCGTGAGCCGCGCGAGGTCGTTGCCGGCGACGAGGATACGCCCCTCGTTCGGCCGCTCCTCACGGAGGATCAGCCGCAGGAACGAGGACTTGCCTGAGCCGGAGGGGCCAACGAGGAAGACGAACTCTCCCTTGTTGATGGTCATGTCGACGTTCTCTAGCGCAGCCCGATTCTGGTTCGGGTAGATCTTGGTGACGTTTTGAAACTCGATCACGGGACCATCACAGGATCTCTCGACGCCTCCCCATCGAAGGGCTGGCTTGCCCGCCGGGGAGCCGCGCAGGCGGGGCCAGACGTTACGCAGGGTATTTCCGGCTTAGCAGGGCAACTTGCGGGTAACCTGGCTTAGCCAGGGACAGTCTAGGCGGAAACTGGCTGCTAAGGCTCCCGATCACGTCAAGTGCGCCGGGGCACCGTATGCGGGAGGAGTTCAGATGAGCTGCGAGCACCTGATCTGCGCGCACTGCGCCGGCCCGGTCGTCGAGGGCCGCTGCCCGGCCTGCCGCGCGGCCCGGGCCGAGGTCCACCACCACGGCCCGACGATCACGCCGCAGTTGCTCATCACGGTGGCACTGCTGCTCCTGATGGGCCTCCTCATCGCGACCCACGTGCTCCCGTAACCGCGCCTAACCGCGCCCGCGCGGCGGCGGAGGCCGCTCGCGGCGGCGGCGGAGGCCGCCGGAAGAAGAGCGCCGGAAGAAGAGCAAGGAGGAACCGAACGGGTCCCGGCGCTGCGCGTCGCGCCGTTCTTCGCCCTTGCCTCGTCCGCCCGTCCCCCGCTACCCGCTACAGGGACGAGGCGATGACGCAGCGTCAGTCCCGGGCAGCGCGCCGCTAGTCGGAGTCGCGCTCCGAGCGGCGGAGCCAGCGGATCTCGGCGTCGATGAAGTCGTCGATCTCGCCCTCGAGGACGGCCTCGGCCTGCGAGGTCTCGTAGCCCGTGCGCGCGTCCTTGACCATCTGGTACGGGT
>DAHWEX010000092.1 GCA_027326205.1 Actinomycetota bacterium | reverse complement strand
GTCGACAACGGTGACCGGCCCTGCCCCCGCGTGTACCAGCAGTTGCAGCAGCAGCAGGCCCATCGTGCCCGCGCCGGCCAGCACGACCGGATCGCGCAGCACCGGGCCGAGGCGGCGCAGCCCGTGTACCGCGCAGGCGAGCGGCTCGACCATCGCGCCGAGCTGGCCGTCGATCCCGTCCGGCAGCCGGTACGCGTTGACGGCGGGCACCGCGACGTACTCCGCGAACGCGCCGCTGACCGTGTCGCCGATCGCCGCCCAGTTCTCGCACAGGTTGTCCCGGCCGGCCCGGCAGCGGCGGCAGTAGCCGCAGTACAGCGAGGGATCCACGGCCACCGCGGCGCCGACGGGCAGGTCGAGCCGGACACCGGGGCCGACCGCCGCGACCGTTCCGGCGAACTCGTGGCCCGGCGTAATGGGATACGGGGTCGGCGGGAACTCGCCGTCCATGATGTGGATGTCGGTGCCGCAGACGCCGCAGCAGTCCACCTTGACGACGATCTGGCCCGGCCCCGGCGTGGGGTCCGGTACCTCTGCCACCCGGAAGCTGCCCGGACGGTCGAGCACGATGGCCCGCATAAAACCTCCAGTTGCGCGAGAAAACCGAGAAAACGTTGCGCGAGAACGGGGCCTAACCCGCGAGGCGGGCGCCGGTCTGCGGGTGAAACGCGAAGACGTCGTCCGGCTGGACGCGGAAGGCGACCCGCTGTCCCGGAGCCGGGGGCTTGCGTCCCTCGGCCCTGGCCACCACGGGGGTGCCGCCGACCACCGGCGCCTCGGCGGCCGCCGGCCCGTCGGCCACGGCAGCGTCGCCGACCAGCCGGACGTGCAGCAGCGCGTCGGCGCCGAGCTCCTCTACGAGCAGCACCTCGCCGGCCAGTTCGGCGCCGTCCGCCCGCGCGCCGCCGGCCGCGGCGGCCTCACCGACCAGGTGCAGGTGCAGGTGCTCGGGCCGGATACCGATCACGAGCTCGGTCAGCTTTTCCCTGGCCGCCGCGGCGCGAACCTGAGCGCCGAGCGGGAGGACCGTCCCGGCCAGCCGGACTCCGCCGTCGGCCAGCGGGGCGCTCACCAGGTTCATCGCCGGGGAACCGATGAAACCCGCCACGAACTGGTTGACCGGGTTGTCGTACAGCTCGCGCGGCGAGGCGCACTGCTGGAGCTTCCCGCCGGACAAGACCGCGACCCGGTGCCCCATGGTCATCGCCTCGACCTGGTCGTGGGTGACGTAGACCGTGGTAATGCCAAGGCGGCGCTGCAGCTCGGCGATCTGGCTGCGGGTCTGCACCCGGAGCTTCGCGTCGAGGTTGGACAGCGGCTCGTCCATCAGGAAGACCTTCGGCTCCCGGACGATGGCCCGGCCCATGGCGACGCGCTGGCGCTGGCCGCCGGAGAGCTGTTTCGGCTTGCGGTCGAGCAGCGCGGGGTCGAGGTCGAGGATGCGCGCGGCCTCGCGGACCCGGCGGTCGCGCTCATCGCGCGGCACGCGCCGCATCTTCAGCGCGAAGCCCATGTTCTCCGCGACGGTCTTGCTCGGGTAGAGCGCGTAGTTCTGGAAGACCATCGCGATGTCCCGGTCCTTCGGCTGGACGTCGCTGATGTCGCGGCCCGCGATCTCGATCCGCCCTCCGTCCAGCGGCTCAAGGCCCGCGAGCATGCGCAGCGCCGTGGTCTTGCCCGAACCGGACGGGCCCACCAGGACCATGAACTCACCGTCCTTGACCTCGAGGTCGAGCGCGTCGACGGCGGGGGCGGCGCCTTTCGCGTAGACGCGGGAAACGCCTACGTACTTAACTCCGGCCATGGCTGGGAGACCTCCGTACAGTTATCACCCGGGGGGACGACCCCCCGTACCCCCCGGTGCGCGGCCGATGGCAAAACCCGCCATCGTATCGACCGCGCGGTATCCCGGGCTGACGTCTTTCGGTCGAAATCACTTGATCGCCCCCATCGACAGGCCGCGGACCAGCGAGCGCTGCGCGATCCAGCCCACGATGATCACCGGGACGGACGCGACGGTCGCCGCCGCGGAAAGGTGCGCGATGTACAGGCCCTCCTGGGGAACGGAGCTGATCAGGAACATCGGCATGGTCGACGCGTTCGTGACCGTGAGGTTGAGCGCCAGGAACAGCTCGTTCCAGGCGAAGATCACGCAGATCAGCGCGGTGGACACCAGGCCGGGCGACACGACCGGCATGATGACCTCGACGATCTCCCTGATCCGGCCGGCGCCGTCGAGGCGGGCCGCCTCGAGCATCTCGCCGGGCACCTCGAGCATGAACGAGCGGATCATCCAGATCGCGAGCGGCAGGTTCATCGCCGCGTAGAGGATGATCAGCAACCAGATGTTGTCCAGCAGGTGCGCCTTCAGCGCGATCACGTACAGCGGGCCGATCGCCGCGACGACCGGCAGCATCTTGGTGGAGATGAAGAAGAACAGCGAGTCGCGCCACCCCGCCACCGGGTGAATCGACAGCGCGTACGCGGCGGGCAGCGCGAGCACCAGCACCAGGATCGTGGAGCCGACCGTCGCGATCGCCGAGTGCTCGATGAACGGGCCCATCCCGCTGAAGACCAGCCGGAACTCGCTGAGCGTGGGGCTGAAGGCGAACTGCGGCGGCCACGTCTCGGCGGCGGATTCCGGCTTGAACGCCGTGATCACCATCCACAGCACGGGGATGAAGAACGCGATGCCGACCGCCCAGCCGAGCACCGTCCAGCCCGCCTGCCCGGTCATCTCGCGAACGCGCCGTGACGCCCGGCGCGGCGCCGGGGCGGGCGCCTGCGCTACCGCCGTCATCGTGCCTCCTCGAACTGGAAGACCCGGGCGAACATGCGCAGCGCGAAGCTCGCCACGATGATCGTCAGGATCACGGTGATCACCCCGGCCGCGGCCGCCCCGCCGATGTCGAAGGCGAAGTTCACCTTCTGGTACAGGTAGAAGGGCAGCGTGGTGGTCGAGGTGCCGGGACCGCCGTTGGTCATCAGCTTCACCTGGTCGAACGCGGTCACCAGGTAGATCGAGCCGAGCAGGATGCCAAGCTCGATGTACGGGCGCAGGTGCGGCAGCGTCAGCTCGCGGAACGTCGCCCACGCGTTCGCCCCGTCGACCTTGGCGGCCTCCAGGACGTCCGCGGCCTGGCCCTGCAGCCCGGCCAGGATGATCAGCGTCATGAACGGCGTCCACTGCCAGATCATCACGACGATCACCGAGCCGTAGGCGTGCGTGGTCAGCCACGCGACGTGGTGTACGCCGAACGGCTCGAGCAGCCAGTTGAGCAGCCCGAAGCTCGGGTCGAGCATCGGCCCGGACCAGATCAGCGACGCGGCCGCCGGCATGATCAGGAACGGGGTGATGATCAGCGTCCTGACCACGCCGCGGCCCAGGAACTTCTTGTCCAGCAGGAGCGCGAGCAGGACGCCGAGGATCATCGCGACGACCACCGCGATCGCGGTCATCGTGACGGAGCGGACCAGGGCGCTGCGGAAGCTCGGGTCGGTGAAGACTTCCTTGTAGTTGGATACCCCGGTCCAGTGCGCGCCGCCCGGCTCGTTCCAGAAGTAGCTCTGGAAGCTGTACCAGAGCGTGACCAGGAACGGGACCTGGGTGACGACGATGGTGTAGACCAGCGCGGGCAGCAGCGGCAGCCGCCGCTGCCACTTCTCGCGCCGGCTCGCCCCCCGCGGCCGGAGCCCGGCCGCGGGGGGTGAGGTGACGTCCTCAAGAACGGCCATCGTGGGTCTTCGTCAGCCGTTGGTGCCGGACAGTTCCTGCGCGGTGTAGGCCGAGGCGGCGGACTGGGCCGCCTGCAGCGCCTGGCTCACCGACTCCGTGCCCGCGATCGCGCCGGCTATCTGCTGGCCGACCGTCAGCCCGAGTGTCTCGAACTGCGGTACGTCCACGTACTGGATGCCGACGTAGGGCACCGGGTTCACCGTCGGGTGGGTGGGGTCGGTGCCGTCGATGGACTGGAGCGTGATGCCGGCGAACGCGCTGGCCGCCTTCTGGTAACTCGCGTTGCTGTAGAGCGAGGTCCGGTTGCCCGGCGGCACCGCCGACCAGCCGTACTTCTGCGCGACCAGGGTGTCGTACTGCTTCGAGGTGGCCCAGGAGACGAACTTCCACGCGGCACTCTGGTCGCTCACGCCCTGCGGGATGCCGAGCGCCCACGACCACAGCCAGCCGGAGGAGGTGGTCTTCTGGGTCGGCGCGAACGCGTAGCCCGTCTGCGCGTAGACCGACGGGAACTCCGAGGAGATGGACGTCGCCGCCACCGTCGAGTCGTACCACATCGCGCACTTGCCCTGGCCGTACAGCGTCAGCAACTGGTTGAAGCTGTCGTTGGAGGCACCGGGCTCGCCGTAGCTCTTGACCAGGTTCACGTAGAAGTTCACGGCCTGCTCGTCGGCGGGCGAGGTGAGCTGCGCCTGCCAGCTGTTGTTGTACCACTCGCCGCCGAAGGTGTTGATCACCGTGGTGAGCGGTGCACCCATCTCGCCCCAGTTGGGCAATCCGCGCAGAATGATGCCCGAGATGCCCTTGCTGCGATTGGTGAGCTTCGGTGCCCACGCCGCAACCTGGTCCCAAGTTGGATGGAGTGGCATGCTGATCCCCGCAGC
>DAHWEX010000081.1 GCA_027326205.1 Actinomycetota bacterium | reverse complement strand
GGAGTCATCGCCCCGGGCAAGCGAGCGGACCTCGTCCTCATCGACGGTGACCCGTTGCAAGACATCACCGCGATCAGCAAGGTCGCAGCCGTGTGGTGCGGCGGCGTCCCGGTCGACGGCGCTCCCGCCCGGGCGCAGGAGGCCGAATGAAGATCATCACGATCGAGGAGCACGTGCTCAACCCCGCGGTGGCGCAAGCCAGCGCGGCGACGGCGCAGCAAATCAGCCCGTACTGGGCAGCCGCCTTCAGCCCGGACTCCGGGCTGCCTTACACGCCGTCCCGTGACGTACTCTGCGACCTCGACGCGGGCCGCATCGCCGACATGGACAAACACGGGATCACCGTGCAGGTGCTGTCGAATCTGAGCACACAGCAGGTGCCTGCCGACGTCGCGGCGGACGTGGTGCGGTCGGCCAACGACACTCTCGCGGACGCCGTACGGCGCCATCCCGACCGGTTCGCTGCCTTCGCCGCGCTGCCCACCACCGTGCCATACTCGGCCGCGGCCGAACTCGACCGCTGTGTGGGCGATCTCGGTTTCGTCGGCACCATGATCATGGGCAGGACCGAGGGCGAGTTCCTGTCCGCCGAACGCTTCGACCCGATCCTGCGCGCCGCCGCCCGCCTCGAGGTGCCGATTTACCTGCACCCGGCCCTGCCAACCAGGGTCACCAGCGCCGACAACTACGAGGCGGGCCTCGACCCGATCGTCGCCGCCCGCTTCGCCAGCGCCGCCTGGGGCTGGCACAGCGAGACCGGAATCCACTTCCTGAACCTGGTGCTCAGCGGCGTCTTCGACCGTTATCCCGGTCTGCAGGTCATCCTCGGTCACTGGGGCGAGATGATCCCCTGGTTCCTCGACCGGCTGGACGAGGCGCTGCCGCGCCGGGCCACCAAACTGGAGCGCACCATCGGCGACTACGTCCGGCAGAACAGCTACTACACGCCGGCCGGCATGTTCACCGAACCGCACCTGCGGTTCTGCGTCGACGTGCTGGGTACCGACCGGATGATCTACTCGGTGGACTACCCGTTCGTGGGCAACGACGGTGCGGTGGACTTCCTGCTCCGGTCCGGCCTCCCGGAAGACGTGAAGGAGGACATCGCCCACCGGAACGCCGAACGCCTGCTGCGGGGACTCGGCTAGCAGCGGTTCCTGGGGATGGGCTGACCGGCGTCTCTCGTTGATTCGAACACTATAAGTGATCACGCGGGGCCTTTGGCGAGACGGGCCGCGGTAAGACCTCTTGTGCCGAAGGCCCCGCGCCTTTCTCCTGCATGTCCGGGTATGCCCGCGTGTCTGCCGTTGTGAGCCGTTAGTGATCAGGTGGCCGGTTCAGGTTGCTGGGAAAACCTCAATGCACCAGGATATCGGGATGTTTAGGGGCGCTCTGGGGTGTGCCACACTTGCACGGTGGAACCGAAGGAGGCAGCCGGGCCGATCGACGAGGTCTCCGCGCTCATCGATGCCTACCGGCCGGACAGCAGGAGGCTGCGCGAGCTGGTCTGCCTGCTCACGGAGGGACCCGCGGACCTCGCGACGCTGGTGCGGCGCTCGGCGTTGCCGCGCAGGACCGTGGAGGAGGTCTTGGCGGCGGCCGGCGGCGACCTGGCCCGCGACGGCGAGGCGGTCGCGGTGGCGAGCGCTCAGGTTGCCAATTACCGGCAGCGATTCGGTTACGAATCGCTGCGCGCGACCAGGCTCGCCGATCCGCTGGCACCGCTGATGGCGGATGCGGCCGAGGTGCTCCGGGTCATGCGGCAGGTCATCGCGGAAGCGCCGGCGGCCAGGTCCTGCCTCGACCACGTACAGGCGACGCCGGAGACGGCGGTGCGTCGCGCGCTGTGGCTCAACAGCACGTATGACCTGAATGGCGCCACCCTGCTCTGCCTGGGAGACCACGATCTGACATCGCTGGCGGTCGGTCAGGTGGCGCCCGGGGCGAGAATCGTCGTGGCGGACGTCGACGAGCGAACGCTGGAGTACATCGATCAGTGGGCGGCGCGACTTCGGCTGGACGTCCGCGGCTTCGTCAGCGACTTCCGGTTCTGGCTGGCGGAGTCGGCGACGAAGTGCGCGGACCTGGTTTTCACTGACCCGCCCTATACCCCCGAAGGCCTGACCCTTTTCTTGGCCAGGGCGTTGCAGGGCCTGGCGAATCAGGAACACGGCCGCGTCGTTGTCGCCTACGGCTACAGTGACCGCCAGCCCACGCTTGGCCTGCAAGGCCAGTCCGCCGCTCATCGCCTCGGCCTGGCCGCTGAGGAGCAACTACGGGCGTTCAACCGGTACGACGGGGCGCAAGCGGTCGGCAGCGCAAGCGACCTGTATGCCTGGCGTCCCACGAGCCGGTCTTGGCGGCAGGTCGATGGCGTGCTGGCCGACATACCGACGAACCTCTACACGCGGGGCGGCCAGTCGCTCGAAGGGACGGCTTTGGCCGGGCAGCAAGACGGCCAGGGCTGGAGTGCCGTGCCGTCGGCCGTGCTCGGGGAGAGCGCGGCGGATGGCTTCCCCCTGCGGGTCGCGATAGCCGACGGATGGACCGGACAGCAGGCTTCGGCCGATCAGGCACTCGCGAGGGTCCGGCTGGCGACCCTCTTCGCTACCGGTATCCCCGCTGCCGTTCAGCGCCGGCGCCCGTTCTCGGTGGCAGCGGATCTGCACGCCGATCCGGGCGCCTGGCTGCTGCGGGTGCTGCTCGCCGTCAACGCCGACCGGGTCGCCGCCGTCGTCCCGTCCGGTCATCGCGACGTTCGCGACGAGGCCGGCCAGCGCTGCCTCGCCGCACTGGCCGGTGCGAAGTACTCGCTCCGCTTCCTGCGCGGCCAGCCCGACGCGGGCCACACGACCGTGGTTGCTACCGCGCTCGGTGATGACCCGCCTTCGCAGGCGGGCAGGGCGGCGTCGTGGCTCCTGCACAGGGCACACGGAAAGGTCGGCAACGTGTGGCGGGACGGACTGCTCGCCGCGGCCCGCGAGAACGGCGGGCACCCGCTAACCAAGCGCGAGGCACGGGTCATCGTGGATGCGCGGTCGCGGCGCCCGGATCTCCTGTCCGCACGCCTCATCGACCTCCCCAGGCACCAGATCGCCGGGCTCCTTGAGGATACGGCGTCGACCTTCGCTCCCTGACTTCCTCGCTTCCTCGCTGCGCCTGCGGCGCCGCCGGGGCGGCTATGAACGGAGGCGGTGGGTGAGGGCGGTGTGGCGGCGGCCGGCGCCGGGGGTGCGGACGGCGGCGGCCAGGGCGCGGCGGGAGCCGGCCAGGACGACGAGTTTCTTGGCGCGGGTGATGCCGGTGTACAGCAGGTTGCGCTGCAGCATCATCCAGGCGCTGGTGGTGACGGGGATGACGACGGCCGGGTACTCCGAGCCCTGGGAGCGGTGGATGGTGACGGCGTAGGCGTGGGCGAGCTCGTCCAGTTCGTCGAAGTCGTAGGCGATCTCCTCGTCTTCGTCGGTGCGGACGGTGAGCTCATGGTCTTCCAGGGACAGGCCGGTGACGACACCGGTGGTGCCGTTGAAGACGCCGGCGGCGCCCTTGTCGTAGTTGTTGCGCAGCTGGGTGACCTTGTCCCCGGTGCGGAACACCCGGCCGCCGTAGCGGCGCTCGGGGGCGCCCTCGCGGTAGGGGGTAAGGGCCTCCTGCAGCAGCAGGTTCAGGTTCCCGGCGCCGGCCGGGCCGCGGTGCATGGGGCACAGGACCTGGACGTCGCGGCGGGGGTCGAGGCCGAACTTCGCCGGGATGCGGCGCGCGACGATGTCGGCGACCAGGTCCGCGGTGGCGTCGGTGTCGTCGCAGTTGAACCAGAAGAAGTCCGGGTAGCCCTTCAGCTCGGGGGGGCGCCCGGCGTTGACCTTGTGCGCGTTGACCACGATGCCGGACTGCTGTGCCTGGCGGAAGATCCTGGTCAGCCGGACCACCGGGAGGGTGTCCGCGCTGATCAGGTCGCGCAGTACCTCGCCGGCGCCGACGGAGGGGAGCTGGTCGACATCGCCG
>DAHWEX010000075.1 GCA_027326205.1 Actinomycetota bacterium | reverse complement strand
GTTCGGAGAAAATACGGCCGGGAGCGGTACGGCGGCCACGTTGTCGGTCACCCTCGACGGCGCCACCAAACAGCTGTCGTGGCCGCCCGGCACCCGGATGCTCGACGTGCTCATCGACGCCGGGCTCGACGCGCCGTACTCGTGCCGCCAGGGCATCTGCGGTGCGTGCGCCTGCCAGCTCACCGGGGGCGAGGTGGAGATGGCGCACAACGAGGTGCTCGAGGCCGCGGACCTGGCCGACGGCTATATCCTCGCCTGCCAGGCCGTGCCGCTGACCGAAAAGGTGCGGATCACCTACTGAACGGCCGTAACGCCTGGTTGAAGAAACCCTCGTCGGCCAGGCCCTCGTGGCCGGTGAGAATGGCGGCGCCGGGCGGCACGATCAGGAACGAACGCCGGGAAATCCGCTCGATGTCGCCGCAGAGACCGAGAATGAGGCCCGAGACGAAATCTATGATGCGGGTGGCTTCCGCCTTGTCCATGTCTTCCAGGTTGATGACGACGGAGATGCCCTGGCGAAAGTAGCCCCCGATAGTGGCGGCGTCCCGGAAGTTGCGCGGGCGCACGACCGCGATCTGGATAGCGCCGCCCGTGTCGAACTGGCCATCGGGGTTCTCGTCGTCCTCAAGCTCGCTGGCGTCCTCGAAGGCATAGCCGTCCTGGTCAACCAGGGCGGCGTTGTCCTGCCCGGCGAGACCGAGCCACGTACGGGCGTTGCGTTGCACTGCGCTGGCCTCCGTCGATCCGAGCCGATTCCTGGTCGCTGGTCAGGCGAGACCGCGGTTGATGACTGAAACCGCGGCGAACCAGACTGCCTCCGACTCTAACCACCGAAGCCGTCCGCGGCGCATCAACACGCCGGGGCGGGACGTGTGATCGTGCGTCCGCCGCGCCGCTCGCGGGCGTTAACGGCCTTGCGGAGGCGGACTCCGGTACGTCATCGTTGGTTGAGGACAAGCAAGTACCCCGGGTCTCAGGTTGGGAGCGTATCGGCTCATGACGATGGATGCTGGGGTGGCGGGGCCGCCCGCGCCGGCCGGCCGCGTGCTTGGGCCGCGCTACAAGTGGCTCGCGCTGTCCAACACCACGCTGGGCATGCTGATGGCGACGATCAACCAGTCCATCGTGCTGATCGCGCTGCCCGACGTCTTCCACGGCATCGGGCTGGACCCGCTGAGCCCTGGCAACACCAGCTACCTGCTGTGGATGTTCATGGGGTTCCTCGTGGTCTCCGCGGTTCTCGTCGTGTCCTTCGGCCGCCTGGGCGACATGTTCGGCCGCGTGCGGATGTACAACACCGGCTTCGCGATCTTCTCCGTCGCCTCGGTCTTCCTGACCGTGACCTGGATGCACGGCGCCGACGGCGCGCTGTGGCTGATCATCTGGCGGGTCGTGCAGGGCATCGGCGGCGCCTTCCTGTTCGCCAACGCCGCCGCGATCGTCACCGACGCGTTCCCGGCCAACCAGCGCGGCACCGCCCTGTCCGTGAACTCGATCGCCGCCATCGCCGGGTCCTTCATCGGCCTGATCCTCGGCGGCCTCCTCGCCCCCGTCAACTGGCACCTGATCTTTCTCGTCTCGGCCCCGATCGGCGCGTTCGGCACCATCTGGGCGTACTTCATGCTGCACGACATCGGGGTGCGCAAGCACGCGAAGATGGACTGGTGGGGCAACCTGCTGTTCGCCGTCGGCCTGATCGCGATCCTGGTGGGCATCACCTACGGCCTGCAGCCCTACGGCGGCCACCCGATGGGCTGGACGAACCCGTTCGTGCTGAGCGCGCTGCTCGGCGGCCTGGCGCTGCTGGCGGTCTTCGTGTACGTCGAGACCAAGGTCGCCGAGCCGCTGTTCCGCATCTCGCTGTTCAAGATCAGGCCGTTCGCGGCGGGCAACGTCGCGAGCCTGATGCTGGCGATGGGCCGCGGCGGCATGCAGTTCATGCTGATCATCTGGCTGCAGGGCATCTGGCTGCCGCTGCACGGCTACAGCTACAGCCAGACCCCGCTGTGGGCCGGCATCTACCTGGTGCCGCTGACGGTCGGCTTCCTGGTGTCCGCGCCGCTGTCGGGCATCGGTTCGGACAAGTTCGGCGCGAAGGCGTTCACCGTGGGCGGCGCGCTGCTGACCGCGGCCACCTTCCTGCTGCTGATCTTCGTCCCGGTGAACTTCAGCTACTGGGAGTTCGCGGTGGTCATCGCCCTCAACGGCTTCGGGTCCGGCCTGTTCGTCTCGCCGAACTGGGCGGAGATGATGAACTCGGTCCCGTCGAACCAGCGCGGTGCGGCCGGCGGCATGATCGCCACCTTCCAGAACTCCGCGTTCGTGCTGTCGATCGGCATCTTCTTCACCCTGATGGTCGCGGGCCTGTCCGGCACGCTGCCGGGAGCCATGTTCAGCGGGCTGACCGCGCAGGGCGTCCCGGCCGCGGCGGCCGGGCCCATCTCGCACCTGCCGCCGATCGGCGTGCTGTTCGCCTCCTTCCTCGGCTACAACCCGATGCGGCAACTGCTTGGCCCGCTGCTGTCCCGCCTGCCCGCCTCCAACGCCACCTACGTGGCGGGCCGGGAGTTCTTCCCGCACCTGATCACCGCGCCGTTCCACCACGGGCTCGGCGTGGCCTTCGGGTTCGCCATCGCCGCCTGCGTGGTCGCGGCCGCGGCCGCGGCGCTGACCGGTCGGCGCGCGCCGGCCGCGGACGCCCCCGAGCCGCTGG
>DAHWEX010000056.1 GCA_027326205.1 Actinomycetota bacterium | reverse complement strand
GGAGTCCCTCCCCCATTGCCCCCTCGCCGGGGGCAAGCCCCCGGGACGGCGCCCGCGGCGCCGTGTACGTATCCGGTGGTTGCCGTTCTCGGTCCGGCGTGTTTGCCGTGCGGCGGGCCAGTTCGGCTTCCTCGGCCCTGGTCAGGGCGTCGTCGCCGCTCACTTCTTGGACAGCTTCCGCAGGGCGGCGCGCAGCGCGGTGGCCACGTCGGGGGTCTGCCCGCCGGAATCCGCCTCGACCGCGGCGATGGCGGCCTCCGCGTCGCGGGCGGACCAGCCGAGGTTGACCAGCCCGATGGCGACCTGATCGCGCCAGGACGGCGCGGCCTGGCGGGAGCGCGCGGTGCCGGTGCCGAGGCCGGCCCCGGGGTCGCTCGGCGCGCCGAGGCGGTCCTTCAGTTCGAGGATGACCTTCTGCGCGCCCTTCTGGCCGATGCCGGGCACCATGGTGAGCGCCTTGACGTCCTCGGCGGCGACCGCGCGGCGCAGCCCGTCGGGCGAGTGCACGGCCAGCATGGCGAGGGCCAGCCGGGGGCCGACGCCGTTCGCGGTCTGCAGCAGTTCGAAGACGTTCCGCTCGTCGTCGGTGGCGAAGCCGAAGAGCGTGAGCGAGTCCTCCCGGACCACCAGCGAGGTCGCGACCCGCGCGTGCTCGCCCGGCTTGAGGGTGGCGAGGGTGTCGGGCGTGCACTGCACCCGCAGCCCCACGCCGCCGACCTCGATGACGGCGCCGTCGAGGCCGACGCCGGCCACGATGCCGTTCAGGTGCGCGATCATCGGTTCCCTCCAGTCGCGGGATCGCTAACCACGGGATTCCTAACCACGGGATTCCTAACCACGGGCCGGGCGCTCGCCTGCCCGGCCCCGCGCGCGGTGATGGCCGGGGTGCGCCACAGGTGGCAGATCGCCAGGGCCAGGGCGTCGGCCGCGTCGGCCGGCCGGGGCCGCTCGGTCAGCCGCAGCAGCCGCATGACCATCAGCGCGACCTGGTCCTTGTCGGCGCGGCCGCTGCCGGTCACCGCCGCCTTGACCTCGCTGGGCGTGTGCAGGGCCACCGGCAGGCCGCGGCGGGCGGCGCAGACGATCGCGACCGCCCCGGCCTGGGCGGTGCCCATCACCGTGCGCACGTTGTGCTGGGCGAACACCCGCTCCACGGCCACCGTGTCGGGCCGGTATTCATCCAGCCAGCGTTCGATCTCCTTCTCGATCGCCAGCAGCCGCTCGGCGATGTCCTCGTCCGCGCCGGTGCGGACCACGCCCGTGGCGACCAGTCGCGGCGGCCGTCCCGGGACACCCTCGACCACGCCGAGGCCGCACCGGGTGAGGCCGGGGTCGACGCCGAGGACACGGGACGGCGGGCGCGCGGCGTACAGGGTCACCGGGCCCCACCGGTCATCGCACACCGTCCGATCGTTAGCTGGCGAACATCTGTTCGCCAGGAACACTACCGTGTCCGGCGCGCGGAGTCTCGCAGGCGCGAGGGCTGGAAGTCGTCGTCTGGCGTAACCGGCCGGATCACGAGATCAGTCACCACGGCCAGCCCTGCGACGACCGCGGATAAGCGGCGAAGCGCATGAGCGCGGCGTCCCGGCCGGACCGGGCCGCCGCGCTGGCGAAAACGGCTCAGGCGTCGAGTTTCTCCATGATGTCGTCGCTCACGTTGAAGTTCGCGTACACGTCCTGGACGTCGTCGGAGTCCTCGAGCGCGTCGATCATCTTCAGCACCTTGCGGGCCTGGTCCTCGTCGAGGTCGATCTCGCTGCCCGGCACGAACGCGATGTCGGCCGACTCGTAGTCGATCCCGGCGTCCTGCAGCGCGGTGCGGACCGCGACCATGTCAGACGGCTCGGAGATCACCTCGAAGGCCTCGCCCTGGTCATTGACCTCTTCCGCGCCCGCGTCGAGGACCGCCAGCAGGACGTCGTCCTCGGTCATGTCCCTCGTCTTGCCGACGAGAACGACCCCCTTGCGGTTGAACAGGTACGCCACCGAGCCCGGGTCGGCCATCCGGCCGCCGTTGCGGGTGAACGCCACGCGCACGTCGGAGGCGGCGCGGTTGCGGTTGTCGGTCAGGCACTCGACGAGCACGGCCACGCCGCCGGGGCCGTAGCCCTCGTAGGTGATGTTCTCGTACTGCGCGCCGCCGGCCTCCTGGCCGGAACCGCGCTTGACCGCGCGGTCGATGTTGTCGTTCGGCACCGACGACTTCTTGGCCTTCTGGATCGCGTCGTAGAGCGTCGGGTTGCCGGCCGGGTCGCCGCCACCGGTGCGGGCGGCCACCTCGACGTTCTTGATCAGCTTGGCGAACAGCTTGCCGCGCTTAGCGTCGACCACCGCCTTCTTGTGCTTGGTGGTGGCCCACTTGGAGTGGCCGCTCATGTGGTGTCCTTCACGATGTCTACGAATAGCTCATGGATACGCCGGTCGGGGGTCAGCTCGGGGTGGAAGGCCGTGGCCAGCAGTTGCCCTTGCCGGACGGCGACGATCCTACCTGTGCCCTGGTCGGTTCCCAGAATGGTGACGCCCGGGCCGGTTCGCTCCACCCACGGCGCCCGGATGAACACG
>DAHWEX010000036.1 GCA_027326205.1 Actinomycetota bacterium | reverse complement strand
GCTCCAGGCCTTCCAGCAGCCGCGCGCGGCCGGCCCGGTCAAGGAGGTTCAGGTCGTCGACCACCGGCAGCACGCCCCGCTCGGCTACCAGGTCGCGGATCGCGTTCCTCCCGTAGGCGCGCAGCGACGGGTACCGGTCCGCGAGCGACCGCTCGATGAGTTCCGCCAGGCTCATGTCCTCGGCCAGGCTGGTGGCGGACAGCAGCACGGGGACCGGTTCGCGCACGTTCCAGGAGGCGGCGAGCCTCCAGGCCAGCCTGAGCGCGAGCGTCGTCTTCCCGGCTCCCCACGGACCGGTGACGACGAGCCGCAGGCCACGCTGGACGCGGGCTGCCAGGGGGCCGGTGTCGCCGGTATCGCCGGCCGGCGGCATGAGGGCCGTCCCGGCGGAGTCCCCGGGCGGGCCGCCCGGCCGCCACCTTACCCGCAGCGGCGGCCGCCCCCGGTCAATCCGGTCGGCAAGCTGACGCTCGCACTCGGACGCCACCAGCGCGGCCAGGGTCGCCGCGACGGGATCTTTGCTCGCGCGCGGCGCGCCGTCCGCGATGGCGCGCAGGGAACGCAGCGCGGACGGCGCGGCGGCCGACAGAACCTGATCGCGCGGGATGAGGATCTTCCAGCCGGCCCCGGCACGGACGGCGCGGTCCCCGGTCACGTGCTCCCAGTACAAGGTCTCGACCGCCGGGTCGTACATGACGATCAGCACGGGAAGGCTGTGGTCAAGCCAGTAGTCCAGGTGCCGGGCCTCACCCCGGTACCACCAGCCCGCGCTGGTCTCCTTCTTCTTAGCGAAGTAGGACGGCCCGGCCTTGATCTGCAGCCCGAGCAGGCGGCCGCTTGGACGGTCCTTGACGTAGACCGGCTCTACGTGCGCGTCGATCCCGTAGTCATCCGTGAACTGCTCGCGGACCAGCCAGCCCCAGGAGGCGAACAGGCCCCGGACCGCGGCAACGCCCTGGGCCTCGGTGTGCGGGGGCACGGTGCCCCCGGGCACGGTGCCCCGGGGGACCGCGGTGCCCAACCTAAAGCCCGGCCCGGGGGCGGGGCGGCCATACGTCGGGAATGATCAGGCTGTGAACGGCCTCGCCCGCGCGGCGCAGTGCCTCCTCGTTCGCCCGGCGCAGTTCGTCGTGGCGCCGGGCCTCCTGTTCCTCCGCGTGGCGCAGGGAATCCTCGGACTGCCTGATCACCCGCCGCACGTCGTCAGCCTCGCTCCCCGTCACGCCGGGCCCGGCGTCGCTTCCTCCGACCAGCGGGAGAATGTCATAGGCCAGGTCGTTGATCTGCTCTAGCTCAAGGAACGCCCGTTCCTGCTTTCTGGCCTGCTCCTCCTGGTCGGCGATCCGCTTTCTCGCCTCACGTTCCTGGCGGAGCAGCCTTTCCCTTGACTCATCCGCCTGCCGCACCAGGTTCGCGAGCTCTTCGAGTTTCCGGACCCGGGTCTCGATGTCGTCGGCGGCCATGGCAGCGGTCTGCCGCAGGGGCTGCGACACTGACTGGACCCGGGCGCTGTCAAGGTCCAGGTCGCGCATCGCCGCCGACAGGCGCTGGCGCAGTTGCGAGAGGCGGGCGGATCTTTCCGCGATATCCCACAGGTGGTACGGAAGGGCCGACAGCATCCCGGCCGAGTCGATGAGCTGCGCGCCGACCGTCGCCGATGCCTGGATGGCTGCCGCGGCGGCGGCCGCCCGGTCCCAGGGGCGCCGGGCTTCCCTGTCGAGATCGCGGCCGGGTGCGACGTATCGCCCGTGGTAGGCGACGGCCGCCCGCTCGGCGTCCCGTTCCCACGCGAGGTGCCGCCGGTCTTGGAGGTGCCGGTAGCTGACCTGGGCCAGTAGCCCGATCACATTGACGGTGAACGCCAGGCAGAGCCAGGAGACGAGCAGTGCGATGCACGGCCAGAGGACAAGGAAAAGGAGCCATACGCCGAGTTCCCGGGGAAAGGACGGATACGGCATCACCTTCTTGACAGCGCCCGGTGACCTCCTCTTTGGCGCACTGGCCGGCCCCCGTGCCCTCGCGAATTCCGCGGGGCTGCGTCCGGAGGGAACGCCGAACGGAATTAGCTGCTCGGGATGCACCTTCAACTTCATCTGAACGTCGAAGGGGACCTCGGGATCTGTCACCACGACGCTAAAGGCATCCATTGATCCCTCGCAAAGACTAGGCAGCGCACGGCGATTTCTGGTGCGCATCCGGTAGCTTCCCGGCAAACCTAACGTATCCCCGGCGCCGTTCGCCGCCCGATCACGCAAGAAGGGTTCGCCGCCGGCCCACATTTCGCACCGGGGCATCCGCGCCTTTTTCCCGCGCCCCGGGTACGGGCGGTCCTTCGCGACGGATGTCGATATCTTCTCTAGGCGCCGTCAATGAAGAAAAAGCGTCACGGTGAACGCGATCACCGTGATCACCGGTTTGCCATTGGAGCCGGGGACGCGGTCAGCCCGCCAGCCCCGCCAGCAGGCGCTCTTCCTCGGCCGGGTCGAGGCCCGGCTTCTCCGGGCCGCCGCGGCCCAGGTCCCAGGCCAGGGTGTCGCGGATCGTCTCGGTGAGCGACCGGCAGCTCAGCCCCGCGGCGGCCGCGCGGGAGGAGTCGACGTCGTTGAACGCCTCGTAGCCCGGCTTGCCGACCCACAGCGGGATGCCCGTGCCCGGGTCGACGCCCGCCCCGATGAGGCGCTCGGTGGGAACCCAGGTCAGCTCGGCGTCGCTGTAGGTCGCGGTCCGGCACAGGTCGAGCAGGATCCCGAACGGCCGTGGGGTTCCCGTCAGGTTGAACACGCCGCCCCGCTGGCGGTGGATGCCGTCGAGCAGGAACGCTGCCAGGTCGCGCACGTCGATGACCTGGATGAGGTCGCCGGCGTCGCCGGGCGCGAGGACCCGGCCGCCGCGCGCGATGCGCCGGGGCCAGTAGGGGAAGCGGTCGGTGGGGTCGTGCGGCCCGCTGATGAGGCCCGGCCGGCCGATGAGCGCCCGCTCGCCGTAGGCCTCGCGGATGACCGCCTCGCACAGCGCCTGGTTCGCCCCGTAGCTCTCCAGCGGGTCCCTGGCATCCGGCTTCAGTTCCGCCAGCGGCGCGTCCTCGAGCTGGGACTCGGTCGTGGCCTGGCTGGCGTAGACCGAGACGGTCGAGACGAACACGTACCGGCCGACCCGGCCCTTGAGGTAGTCCGCGGACCGCCGGGCGTCCGCCGGGTCGTAGCAGGCGACGTCGACGACCGCGTCGAACTCCCGCCGGCCGAGGGGCAGGAGGTCCTCGGCCCGGTCGCCGATCACCGTCTCGACGCCGGGAAACAGCCCGCGGTTGGTGATCCCCCGGTTGAACATGGTGACGGCGTCGCCGCGCCCGAGGGCGGCCTCGACGATGGAGCGGCCCGCGAACCGGGTGCCGCCCAGGATCAGGATTTTCATGGGCCAATCCTGGCACCAAGGCGGCCGCCGCTGGGCACATAACGGGACAAGGGCCAAGATCCCGGGTCATACCCGTTCGGAACGGATTCCCCGGGCATGCCGTGTCCCCGCCCGGTTCGCGGCGCCCCGGCCGGCGCGCCCCGGCCGGGGCGCGCTGAACCCGCGGGTCTCCGCGCGGAATATTAAGAAATTCCATAGTTGCGCGGTTGCGTAGTGCCATTCAATTGACACGAAAACGCACGTCATTATGCATTCGCGTAACTCGCCGGAAATTCGCAGCGAGTGGTTGCGTTGATCTTGGAATCTATTTAGGCTGATCGTTGGGTGGAGATCGCAGGGGGGCGTCATGATGCGCAGGGGCCTGGTTGATTTCGGGTGCGCGCTGCAAGGATCGCAGTCCCGGGGGACAGGTCCGTGAACGCGGACGTGCGCATCCGGGTGCTGATCGCGGACGGCGACCGGCTAACCCGGTACGAACTGCGCCGCGCGATCGGGGAAGACGCCGCCTTCGACGTCTGCGCCGAGGCCGTCAACGCGGCAGGGGCGGTGTCCACGGCGGTGCGCGAGCGGCCCGACGTCTGCGTGCTCGACGTCCTGCTGCCGGGCGGCGCCATGGCCGCGACGTGGGAGATCGGCGGCCGGCTGCCCCTGGCGAAGGTGGTCATGCTCACCGGGTCGGCCGAAGACCGCCAACTGTTCGCCGCGCTGCGCGCCGGAGCCGTGGGTTACCTGATGAAGACCGGGGACTTCGCCAACCTGCCGTCCGCGCTGTACGACGTCTGGGCAGGCGAGGCCGCGGTTGATCCCGCCTTCGTCGCGCGCCTCCTGCGCCATTTCCGGCTCCGTGAGCCCCGGTGGCGGCAGCCGGTCGGCCCGGCCGCATGGGAACGCCCGCAGCCCGCTGCGGCCGGCCCCCGGGACGCCCGGCTGACCAGCCGTGAGTGGGAGGTGCTCGACCTGCTCGCGCGCGGCCTGTCGACCGCGGAGATATCCCGCGAGCTGACGATCAGCGCCACCGCCGTCCGGGTGCACATCGCCGCGGTCGTCCGCAAGCTCGGCGTCCCGGACCGGGCCGCGGCCGTGGAGGCGCTGCGCGGCGCGGCGAGCCCGGGCGAGCGTTCAGGCAACTGAACGCACGATTGCCCCGCGCGCCTTGCCCGCGGCCCGGCCGGGGGAGCAGGCTTTATTCCAATTTTCTGGTAGCGAACCGAAGGGAACCAAACCGAAGCGAACGGGAAATAACGGGAAAATGACCTGGGGCGGCAGCTAGCGGGGCCGTTCCATAGGCAGGCTCCCGGGGAGTCGCCTGAATTAAGCGCGGGAATTCCGGGCGCACTGATTCGGGAGTTCTTCTCCGCCTGCCCGCATGTCGGCGCCGTCGGCGCCGGCGGCGGCAGCGCGGTACCAGGGCGGGCGGGGCCAAGGCCTGACGGCCAGGGCTGGTTTGGGGGTCTTGGTGTATTACTCCGCGGGGGTGGCGGGGATGGGATCGTTCGGCGCGGCTAGCGCGCTGCCCGATAACGGGCCGCTGTGGCTGGCGGCGGGTTCGCCGCGCGGGTAACGGGATCCGGCGACTGGGCCGCCGCCTTCGCCCGGATCAGCGCGAGCCTGGCCGAGCAGTACTACCTGCGCTTCGCCGACCCGCTGCCGCTGCCCGGCCGGATCCTGGTGGACGTCCGCACCGCCTCCGGCGTGCTCCGCGGCGCCGTCGGCCTGCCGGCGCACAACCCGGTCGCCCCGCCGCCGCCGCCCGTGCCGCCCTGGTGCCCTGCCTCAACATCTGGGAGGTCGGCAACGAGGTCAACGGGAACTGGGCCGGCCCGTACCCGGCGGCGGCCGCCAAGCTGACGGCCGCCTACCGGCTGACGGCCGCGCGGCACCTGCGCAGCGCGCTGACGCTGTACTACAACGCGGGGTGCGGCGACGGGCCCGGTGAGCTCGGCCCGCTGGCGTTCTCCCGCCGGTACGTGCCGGCGGCCGTCCGGGACGGCCTCGGCTACGTGTTCCTGTCCTATTACGAGGACCAGTGCGGCGGCCGCCGCCCATCGGCGGCCGCGTGGAGCGGCTACTTCAAGGCGCTGCACGCCCTGTACCCGCGGGCCAGGCTCGGGTTCGGCGAGATCGGCCTGGCCGCCCCCGCCACGGCCGCGACCACGGCAGCCGCGGCGGCCCTGATCAGGTACTACTACGGGCTTCCTGTCCGGCTGCCGTACTACGCGGGCGGCTACTTCTGGTGGTACTACGCCGAGGACTGCCTGCCCTACGGCACCCGGCCGCTGTGGCGCGCAGTCAACGCCGGCTTCGCCGCCGAGGCCCGGGCGCTCGCCGGCTAAGCACCGCCCCGCACGTGACCATCCAGGGCCCGCTCGGCCTGGAGGGGCCCGGGCGCCGTCAGGCGGCGCCCCGGGCGGGGCGGCGGCCCGCGCCCGGTTACCCTGGAAGGCGATGACCGAGCGCAAGCCGCCGCAGATGAAGTTCGGCTCCTGGATCGACCAGCAGGTGGCCGACGCCGAGCGGCGCGGCGTGTTCGACGACCTGCCGGGCGCGGGCAAGCCGCTGAACATCAAGCCGGGGGCGGCCGGCGGAGACTACGGGCAGGCGTGGCTGCGCGACTACGCGCGCCGCGCGGGCGTGCCCGCGCAGGAGATGCTGCCGGCCCCGCTGC
>DAHWEX010000011.1 GCA_027326205.1 Actinomycetota bacterium | reverse complement strand
GGTGCCGACGCCGCTGCGGGTGCCGTCTTCCTGCCGCTCGTTCCTAGCCATCGGCCACCTCCTGTCGCTCGCGCCGCTCGCCGGCCGTGCGCCGTCGAGCGTTCCGCTTCTTGCTGTTATCGAACCTTGCCGTCATCCGAGCCGTCATCCGGGCCGTCATCCGGGCCGTCATCCGGGCCGTCATCTGGCCTCCCCGAGTCGCTCGGCCGCGCGCAGGCGAGCCGAGGCCGAGCGCGGGTTGGCCGCGAGCTCTTCGTCGCCCGGGCGTTCCGCGCCCCTGGTGAGCAGGCGGAACTTCGGGCGGCCAGCCGCCGGGTCGCCCGCGCGGAGTGGAATGCCCGGCGGGGTCTTGTCCGCCGTGCGCTCTGTCAGCTCTCGCTTGACCAGGCGGTCTTCCAGGGAGTGGTAGGCGAGCGCCGCGAACCGGCCGCCGGGCGCGAGCAGGTCGAGCGCCGCGGGCAGCGCCCGGCGCAGCGCGCCGAGCTCGTCGTTCACCTCGATGCGCAGCGCCTGGAAGGTCCGCTTGGCCGGGTTGCCGCCGGTGCGCCGCGCGGGCGCGGGAATCGCGTCCTTCACGATCGCGCTCAGCCGGAGCGTGCCGGCGATCGGTTCCCTGGCCCGTTCCCTGGCGATCGCCTCGGCGATGCGGCGGGCGAACTTCTCCTCGCCGTACTCGAAGAGCACCCGGGTCAGGTCGGGCACGGGGTAGGTGTTGACGACCCGCTCGGCGGTCAGGCCGGCGGACTGGTCCATGCGCATGTCGAGCGGCGCGTCCTGGGAGTAGGCGAAGCCCCGGCTGGCGTCGTCGAGTTGCGGGGAGGAGACCCCGAGGTCGAACAGGATCCCCTGGACGCGGCGGTGCCCGGCGTCGGCGGCGATCTCGGCGATGCGGTCGTAGAACGCGTGCGCGACCGTCACCCGGCCCGGGTAGCGCGCGGCGAGGGCCTCTCCCGCCTCGATCGCGGCCGCGTCGGCGTCGATACCGATCAGCAGCAGGCCGGGGACCGCGTCGAGGAAGGCCCGCGCGTGCCCGCCCCGGCCGAGCGTGGCGTCGATGAGCACCGGCGGGCGCCCGCCGGGCGTGGGGCCGGCGAGGGCGGGCAGCAGGAGGGCGGCGATACGGCCGGCCATCACCGGCACGTGCGCGTAGGCGTTATCGCCCATGACCCCTCCGCTCCTGCCCTGCCACTGCCGCTCGACTTCCGGGGATGCGGCCCCCGTCCGGGCGGACCGCGCCGCTAGCGGCCGACGCGGACCGGAGGCGCGCCGTCGCCGGCGCCGCCGTCCTGTTCCGCTGAACCGCCCCCGTCGCGGTTCGCCGCCTGATATCGCTGTTCCTCTGGCGGCCGACGGGGTCTGGAATCCGCGCCCGCGGGGCCGGGGTTCTCCCCGGGTCCCCGCGACCTTCGCCTGGCACCGGGGAAGTGGCGCCAGCCTTACGGTCCGGGTGCGGCTTCCAGACCCGCCGGACAGCCGTCGGCCGGGTGCATCCCGGCGACCGGTCAGAGAATTCCTGGTAGCACCTCCTCAGCGGCCGCGGAGAATGAGTCCTCTTGGGCGGCCAGGTAGGTTTCCCATGCCTGGGCGTCCCAGATCTCAAGCCGGGTGTTGGCCCCGATTACCACGCAGTCCCGGTCAAGCCCGGCGTAGATGCGCAAGCTCGCGGGCACGGTAATCCGGCCCTGCTTGTCAGGTATCTCGTCGGAAGCGCTGGCGAAGAAGACCCGGCTGTAGTCCCGGACCGACTTGGCGGTCACTGGAGCGGTGCGCAGCGCCTCGGTGATCCGCTGGAACTCCTCCAGCGGAAAGACGTACAGGCACCGCTCCTGCCCCTTCGTGATCACGACTCCCCCCGAGAGCTCATCACGGTATTTGGCGGGCAAGAACATCCGGCCCTTCTCGTCGAGACGGGGCGCGTGAGTGCCGAGAAACATCCGGTTCTCACCTCCACCCCCCGCGAGTCGAGTTTCGATGCCTATCTCACTCCACCACGCCCCACTGTACTCCACCTTCCTCCACCAGCACCAGTCCAAACATGCTCACCGCTGCGATCACGAGAGCAAACTTGCAGGTCAGATACGGTGGTGCAGAGTGGGGGAAGTTGTCGGCCGACGGAGCGCGCCACCCCCGTTCCCCGTCGCCGCGGCGCGGACCTGGCCGATGGAACAGAAGACGCGAAAGGGACAGAAGTGACGATCGCCTGGCGGCCGGACCGCCCGGGCGCGGAGCGGCGCGCGGGGGCACGGCCCGGCCCGGGGTCCGGAGGCAATAGGGCCGCACGTGAAACAGCGAACCGTTCGGGATGATCGCTTTTGCCCTGCTCTGGAAGGCCAGGTGCTTTCTGGAAAAAACGGGCGAGCTATGCGGTTCGATTAGATAGGTTCCTGAGCGGGACAGACGTACGGCGTGGCACTTTCCCGGCGGCACCGCATACTGTCAATAGACGACGACGCAGTCTCCGGCGCCGGGGCGGCTTTCCGCCAGGCCGGGCCTTTTCGAGGAGGGCTCTTGGTACTCGACACGGGGCGCGGCAGCGGCGTGCCGAACAGCGCGCAGGCACTCGATGAGCTGGCCGCGAACGCACGGACGGTCGGCACGGCCATCGAGTCGGTCATCGACGGCAAGGCGGAGGCGGTCAGGCTGGCCCTGATCGTGCTGCTCGCCGAGGGGCACCTGCTCATCGAGGACGTGCCCGGAGTCGGGAAGACCATGCTCGCCAAGGCCCTCGCGCGGTCGATCGACGGTTCCGTGCGGCGCATCCAGTTCACCCCCGACCTGCTGCCGAGCGACGTCACCGGGGTCAGCGCCTACAACCAGGAGCTGCGCGAGTTCGAGTTCAAGCCCGGGCCGATCTTCGCGAACATCGTCGTCGGCGACGAGATCAACCGGGCCTCGCCGAAGACCCAGTCCGCGCTGCTCGAGTGCATGGAAGAGCGGCAGGTCACCGTCGACGGGACCACCTACCCGCTGGACCGGCCGTTCATGGTGATCGCGACGCAGAACCCGGTCGAGATGGAGGGCACCTACCCGCTGCCCGAGGCGCAGCGCGACCGGTTCACCGCGCGGATCTCGATCGGGTACCCGACCGCGGCGGCCGAGCTGGAGATGCTCGACACGCACGGGTCGTCGTCGCCGCTTGACCAGCTCAAGCCGGTGGCCGCCGCGCACGATATCAGGACGCTGATCGAGGCCGTGCGGGGCGTGCTCGTGGCCAGCCAGGTCAAGGAGTACATCATCGCGCTGTGCGCGGCCACCCGCACCGCGCCCGAGCTGCGGCTCGGGGCGTCGCCGCGGGCCGCGCTGCACCTGCTGCGGGCCGCGCGGGCGCGGGCGGCGCTCGACGGGCGAGACTACGTCATCCCCGACGACATCCAGTTCCTCGCCGCCCCGGTGCTCGCCCACCGGCTGCTGCCGACCGCCGAGGCCATGGTGGAGCGGAAGCTGCCCGAGCAGGTGGTCACCCGGATCGTCGAGCAGACACCGCTGCCGCGGGCCTTACCGGGGACGCCACCATGCGCGGTCTGCTGGGAGCACTGACGGTACGCGGCCGGTCGTTCGTCGCGGCCGGCGCGGCGGCGATCCTCTGCGGGATGCTCATCCCCGAGCCCGACCTGGTCCGCATCGGGGCGCTGCTGCTCGCGCTCCCGCTGCTGTCCGCGGCGGGCGCGGGACGGGCCAGGTACCGGCTGTCGTGCGTGCGGACGGTGTCCCCCGCCCGGCTGCCCACCGGGCAGAGCGCCGCGCTGACCATCAGGCTCACCAACGTGTCCCGGCTGCGCACCGGGCTGCTGCTCGCCGAGGACACGGTCCCCTACGCGCTCGGGTCGCGGCCCCGGTTCATCTTCGAGGGAATCGGGCCCGGCGGGGCACGCGCCTATACCTACCAGATCGGCTCGCAGACCCGGGGCCGCTACACGGTGGGACCGCTGCGAGTGCGGGTGGCCGACTCGTTCGGGCTCGTGTCGATCACCCGGGCGTTCACCTCCACGTCGGTGCTGACCGTCACGCCGCGGATCATCCCGCTGACCAGGCCGCCGCTCGGCGGGTTCTGGCTCGGGGACAGCGAGCACGGCCGACGGTCCATCGCCGCGTCCGGCGAGGACGACGCCGCGCCGCGCGCCTACCGCACCGGGGACAGCCTGCACCGGGTGCACTGGCGGTCCACCGCCAGGTACGGGGAGCTGATGGTGCGGCGCGAGGAGCAGTACTGGCGCAACACCGCGTCGCTGTTCCTCGACACGCGGCGGTCCGGGTTCAGCGAGCCGCTGTTCGAGCTCGCGGTCACGACCGCCGCCTCCATCGGGGTGCACCTGGCGGGCGAGGGCTTCGAGGCGCGGTTCGTGACCGCCGACGGCGAGGTGCCCAGGCAGGGGACGTTCCGTGACACGCTGCTCGACACCCTCGCGGTGCTGCGGCCGTCCCGTGCCGTCTCGCTTGAGGTCGGGATCTCCGCCCTCGGGACGGCCGGCGGACAGCTGATCGCCGTGCTCGGTGACCTGGCGCCCGCGCAGGCGCGGGACCTAGCGGCGGCCCGGCGCGGGACCGCGCCCGGCATGGCGATTTTCCTCGCCGAGCCCGGGGAACGGCACGTGACGGCGAGCGCGCAGGTGCTGACCGCGGCCGGGTGGCGGGTCGCGGTCGTGCCGGACGCCGCCCGGCTGCCGTCGGCGTGGCAGGAACTGTTCCGCGCGCCGGCCGGCGCGGGCGGGAGCGTTTCCGGGGTGACCCGTGGCTAGCCGCCGGCGGACGGTGGCCGCGGCGCTCGCGGTCATCGCCGCGTCCGTATCGCTTTACCCCGTCTTCTCCGGACTGACGTGGTTCTGGTGCGGGGTGGCCTCCGTCATCGTCGTGGCGGCGACGGGCACGCTCACCCGACTGCGCCGCCTGCCGGTCGCCGCGGTGCTCGCGGCGTACGCTGTCGCCCTGCTGCTGTGGCTCAACCTCGCGTTCTCGAACGCGAGGTCGCTGTGGCACCTGCTGCCCACGCCGGCCTCGCTCGCCGCGCTGTTCGACATCGCCGGGCAGGGCTTCGGCGAGGCGGCGAAGTACGCTCCGCCCGCTCCCGAACTGCGCGGCATGGTGCTGCTCGCCGCGGCCGGGATCGGGCTCACCGCACTGCTCACCGACCTGATCGCGGTGCGGCTCGAGAGCGCCGCGCTGGCCGGGCTGCCGTTGCTACTGCTGTTCACCGAACCGTTCACGCTGAGCGTGGCCCCCGGGTTCGCCGGCACCGCGATCGCGTTCTGCGCGGGCGTCGCCGGGTACCTGGCGCTGCTGTCGAGCGAGGCGCGGGACCGGATCAGGGAGTGGGAGCACCCGGGCCCGGCGGCCCGGGACGAGCCGGAAACCGGGACGCTGGCGGCCGCCGGACGGCGGGTCGGGTTCGCCTCGGTGGTCCTGGCGCTCTGCCTGCCGCTGTTCATCCCCGGGCTGCACGCCACCCGGCTGTTCGGCGGGCAGCCGGGAATCGGCGGCTCGGGCGGCACCGGGGGCGGCGGCGGGGGCGGCGGGGACGGCGTGATCGGGTTCCCCAACCCGAACGCGCAGCTGTTCCAGGAACTGCACAGCGCGCAGCCGCAGAACGTGCTCGCTTACGCCACGAGCGACCCCTACCCCGGCTACCTGCAGGTCTACACGCTGGACCAGCTCACCGACGACGCGGGCTGGCAGATGTACAGCCAGCCCAGGGACCTGGTCCCGGTGAGCCCGGCGCTGCCCGCGCCGCCCGGCCTCACCGTGACGGGGCCGTCGGTGACCAGGCAGACCACCAACATCACGGTCGACCGCTCGGTCGGCTCCGACGCCTTCGGCGCGCTGCCGGTGCCCTACCCGGCGACCAGCGTCAAGGCGAACGGGACGCTGACCGCGGACAAGTCCACGCTCATGGTGTTCGACAACGGTGTCTCCCTCGGCGGCCTGAGCTACACGGTCACCGGCCTCAACGAGTCGCCGACCTACCAGCAGCTCGCCGCCGCGCCGCCGCCGGCCGACTCCACCGCCGCGCATTACCGGTCGGTGCCGTCCTCCTACGACGCGCTGAAGCCGCTCGCCGAGGCGGAGACAGCGGGCGCCACGTCCGAGCTCCAGCAGGCCGTCGACCTGCAGAGCTGGCTGTCCGACGGGCCGTTCAAGTACACGCTCGACGCGCCGACGGTGCTGAGCGCCCCCGCGCTGACCCGGTTCCTCACGGTCACCAGGGCCGGGTACTGCCAGCAGTTCTCCTTTGCCATGGCGGTGCTCGCCCGGCTGCTCGGCATCCCCGCGCGGGTGGCCATCGGGTTCACCCAGGGCGCCCAGCAGAGCTCGGGCCGCTACCTGGTCACCTCGCACGACGCGCACGCCTGGCCGGAGCTGTACTTCCAGGGGTACGGCTGGCTGCGGTTCGAGCCGACCCCGAACGGCGGCGCCGGGCAGGCCTCCGCCTCGCCGCCGGTCTACACGTCCCAGCCCGCCAGCGCGGGGACGGCCGGGCAGCCGCAGACGCAGCCGTCCGCCGGCCCGGCCGCCGCGGCGACCAGCAACCCGCTGCGGCACCTGCCGTTCCCCGGGCAGTCGGCCGGCCAGCAGGCACCGGGTCCGGGCTCGGTCAGCCCGTGGGAGATCGCGGGCCTCGTCGTGGCGGGCCTGATCGTGGTGCTGGCCGCCGCTCCCCGGTGCGCGCGGGGCGTGATCAGGCGGCGCCGCTGGCGGCGCCGGAGCGCGGCCGGGCCGCCCGACGCGGCCACCGCCCGGGCGGACCGGGTGCGGGCCAGGGACGTCGCCTGGGCGCACGCGGCGTGGGCGGAACTGCGCGACGACCTGACGGACTACGGCGCTCCGTCCCGGCCGAGCGAGTCGCCGCGCGCGGTGGCGGCGCGGGCCGGCACGGGCCTGCGGCTCGCGGTGCAGGCGCAGGCAGCGCTCGGCCGCATCGCGATGGCCGAGGAGCGGGCCAGGTACGCGCCGGCCCCGGCCGACGGGGCGCGGCTGCGAGCGGACAGCGCCGCGGTGCGCCGGGCGATCGCGGCCGCCGTGCCCCGGGAGGCGCGCTGGCGGGCACGGCTGTTCCCCGCCTCCGTGGTTACCCCGGCGCTGAACGCGCTCGCGTCCACCGCCGATCTGTACCGAGGGTCTCGCAGGCGTTCCCCTCAGTAAATCCCCTGTGCTGGTGACCGGGGCCGGTGACCGGGGCTGGTGACCGGCTGCTCAGCGCCGCTAACAGTCGCCGCCGCTAGAAATCGCCCTCTTGGCGCCTGCGCCAGCGCTCGTCGACTCCGTCCCAGAAGCCGACCCGGGCGGCGCGGCCGCGGCGGGAGCGGCGCGACCGTCTCCGGCCCGGCGGCCCGCCCTGCCCGCCCTGCACGACGCCGACGGTGGACATCTGGCGCCAGTTGCTCAGCGCCCAGATGCCGGACAACAGTATGACGACGAACCCGGCGACCGCCAGGCCGATCACCGGAAGGATGATGCCCGCGGCGATCATCGCCGCGCCAAGGGCCAGACCAGCCAGCGCCTCTGCCACCCGACGCCGGTAGTGCACGCGGGGATCACTGGAGCGAACTAGCCGCGCTAGCCTCCGGTCCTCCCTGTAGAGCGCCTGCTCGATCTGCTCAAGCTGACGCTGCTCATGCTCAGAGAGCGGCACAACGCCTCCCATGAACCCGGGGGATGGGGTGACTTTCACCTCATGTTAGATACCCGGTTCATTTCCCAGATTACGCGGCAGATCACGCGGGTTGGAAGAGGCGTCCGCCGGCCCGTCCGTCTCCGCCTCGGCTGAGGATCGCAAGAGTGCGGCGGGCCGTACCGCGTCGGTGCCGAATCTGCTGGCGATCCGGTCCACCGCCTGCTCCGCTTCCCGCCAGCTAGCGGGGCGGTCGCCGAACGCCAGC
>DAHWEX010000829.1 GCA_027326205.1 Actinomycetota bacterium | reverse complement strand
TTGCTCATGGGATCCACCTCAAGGTGCTGGCGATGCTGTCAAACAGGCCGATCATGGCGTCGGCCAGGGCGTCAAGCGGCGTGGAGAACGAAAGGACCAGGTAGGCGCCGCTCTCCGGCACCGCTACGTGTACGTCCAGGGCTGTCGCTGCTGTCCCGCGGCGCACCCGAACCGCCGGTCCTGCCGGGAGCCGCGTGAGCGTCACCCGCCCGCCATCGTCCTCGCCATCGTCGGCGAGGGCCCGGGCGAGCCGGTCCGGGGTGACCCGCAGGGTCTCCTCATCGGGCGGCGGGGTGAGCGTGACCACCAGCGCGGCGGGCAGCGGGAGCCCGCCCGCCGTCTGCAGCGACACGTAGAGCTCCAGGCCGCCGTTCCCGTAGGCGTACCGCGCCATGCGCAGGAACTGGTCGCGGGCCTGCCGTTTCAGGTGTGCGGCGTTGCTTACGCCGCGGAACTGCCGGTCGACCAGCCGGGCAAGCGCCGGTTCGCGGAAGCCCGGCTGCAGGTCGACGCGGACCCAGCCCTCGGGCACCGTCAGCCGGTAGTCGGACGGGCGGTTCACCCGGCCGCCTCGGCGGCCCAGCCGAGGCCGGCATCATGCAGGAAACCGTCCTTGAGGCCGGTTTCGGTGAGGACGTGGTTGGCGAAATCGGCGGCAATCGCGGGTGCGGTGACGAGGCGCCACATGTCGTGGTTGCTCGCGACGTTGGCGACGAATCCCCGGACGCTGTCCAGCTTCGACAGGTTCCCGAGTTTGCCCACCCCTTCCAGCGCCTCATGGATCTCCGGGTCTCCGACGAAGAATTTGGCATCCGCCCAGGTCGCCTTCGCGCCCAGCTGCTTCCAGCTAGAAGGCTTCAGGTCGCCGATGTCCTTGAAACCGTCGTGGAGGATCGACACCGGGTGGAAGCCGCGCAGGACGTCCCCCCACCGTGGCCACGGGCCGGGCGCGTGCTCCGTGGCGGCTTTCACCGCGCCCTTCTCCCAGTCGCCCGTGGCCCCTCTGATCCCGTCCCACGTCTCAGGAAGAACCTCATCCAGCGCACGTTCGCCGCCGTTGAGCCAGGTCGCTCCCCCCATCAGATCCCCGATCGCGTTGCTGAACCCTGCGGATCGCGCCGTCACGCGTGCGAGCAAGGCGCTGTCCTTGAGCGCGCCGACGGCCGCGCGGCCGAGGCCGAACGAGGCGACCGCGATCGTGTCCAGGGCGAGGTCGGCCCAGCTGCCCTTGCCGCCGATCTTGAGCAGGCCATCGGAGATGAGGGCGAGGACGCTGGCGGCCAGGGCGACCGTGCCGAGGACGGCGGCGAGGGCCTGGCCGACGACCGGGATCCAGCCGACGACAAGGGCCAGGGTGCCGGTGGCGGTGGCGACCCAGCCGGCGATCGAGGAGATCGTGCTGAGCAGGCCGGCGTGCTCGTCGATGAAGTTGGTGAACCGGTCCCAGGCGGAATCGGCAAGGCCGTCGGAACCGATCACCGAGTCGATCAGCGCCGCCGCGTTGGCCGCCGCAGCGTCGCGGATGCCCGTGGCCCTGGCGAGCGTCGCCCTCGAGGACGTGATCGTGTCGGCGGCGCTGTTGTACCGCCGGACCAGGGCGGCGATGTCCGCGATCTCGGCGGCGCCGACGGCCCCGGCGGGCAGCGGCCCGAAGGGAAACGCCGGCGGCAGGTGACCGGAGGCGTCGGGGACCAGCGCCAGCGGCCACAGCGACACCCCGTACTCGGCGCGCAGTCGGGTCAGCGTGATCCGCTGGGTGGCGGCCGCGTCCTGGGCGGGCGCCAGCGCGCTCAGGGAGAGTGCCTGAGCCTGGTCGAGGGTGCCGGCGTAGTTCGGCCGGTTGCCGGTCGAGGGCGCGTAGTCGGCGGGGTCGCTCCCGATGGCCGCCGCCGCGGCCTGGTAACGGCCGAAGGCCGCCGCGAGCTTGCCGGCCGTCGCCACCGACCGCGCGCGGAACGCCTCGCCGGCCCCGGAGTCCCAGAACGTGTCGGTGCACATCGTCCGCAGCCGTTGCGCGGCCGACTCGATCTCGTCGGCCGTGGCGGCCAGCCGCCGCCCGAGCGCCGCTACCTCGACGGGATCACCGGGCACCGGGTCCGCCTCGGCCAGGGGCCACCAGTCCGCGGGCCGCCCCATATCACGCGCCGCCCTGCTGCCTGGCAAGCGCGGCGGCGAGCTGGTCATCCGTACCGTGGTATCCGGCCACCGCGCCCCGCGCCAGGTCCGCCTCCTGCGTCAGGTCCGCGATCAGCCGGCCCCGGTGGATCGCCCAGTTGCCCGCGAAGGCGTCAAGCGCCGCCGTCACCTGTGCGCTGCCAAGGACATCCGCGTACCCGTCGACCAGCGAGGTCGCCTGCTCGAACTCCGCGCCGAGCGCGCTGATCTGTCCGGCTACCTGCCCGATTCGCGTAAGGTCCGCCCGGATCCACTCGCCCATACCCATATGCACGTATTGCCAGTACGCGCGGTTCACCCAATCACCGCAATCAGCGGCAAATCGGCTCATCCGCCTGGAACTCGGGAGCGAGCCGGACGGGAACGGCCTCGGCGATCCGTCCGGCGCGTCAGGGCAGCGGCGCTATCCGGGTACGAGACCGGCGGCGCACGCCGCGCCGCCCGTGCGGCCCTGCCTTACTGCCGCTACTTCTTCTTCTTGTCGCGCCTGCCGAAGGCCGCCGGGAGGCCGCCGGAGTCGCGTCCGCCGCCGCCGCCGAAGGCCGGGGGCAGGGCCGAGGGCCCGCCGTGCAGGCCGGGGAAGCCGCCCTCGTCGTCGCCGAAGCCCGGAACGCCGCCGGCCGCCTGCGCGTCGCGCAGCATCTCGGCGAGTTCCTCCATCGTCTGCGGCGCGGCCTGCTCGGCAGCGGCCTCCTCGGGTGCGGAGAGCGCGGCCAGGGGCTGGCCCGCCTTGCGCGGGTCGCCGCTGCGCCGCTTGCCCTTGGCGTTCTTCGCCGCCTTGGCCTTCGCCGCCGCCTTGCGGTTGCCGCCCATCGCGCTGGCGATCCCGGGCATGCCCGGCATGCCGCCGTTCATCAGCATCTTCATCTGCCGCTGGCCCTCGAAGAAGTTCGTGACCAGCTGGGAGACGTCGCCGACCTGGACGCCAGAGCCCTTGGCGATCCGCATCCGCCGCGAGCCGTTGATGACCTTGGGGTTGCGGCGCTCCTCCGGGGTCATCGACCGGACGATCGCCTCGGCCCGGTCCAGGTCCTTGTCGTTGACCTGGTCGAGCAGCGCCTTGTTCTTCGCCGCGCCGGGCATCATGCCCAGGATGTTCTTCAGCGGGCCGAGCTTGCGCAGCATCCCGAGCTGCTCGATGAAGTCCTCGAGGGTGAACCCCTCGCCGGTCATCAGCCGGTTCGCCATCGAGGTGGCCTGGTCGGCGTCGAACGCCTTCTCGGCCTGCTCGATGAGCGTCAGGACGTCGCCCATGTCCAGGATGCGGGTGGCCATCCGGTCCGGGTGGAACAGGTCGAAGTCGGCGAGCTTCTCGCCGGTGGACGCGAACATGACCGGCTTGCCGGTCAGCGCCGCGATCGAGAGCGCGGCGCCGCCGCGGGCATCGCCGTCGAGCTTGGTGAGCACGACGGCGTCGTAGCCGACCCCGTCGAGGAACGCCTGGGCGGTCTGGACGGCGTCCTGGCCGATCATCGCGTCGACGACGAACAGGATCTCGTCCGGGTCGGTCGCGTCGCGGATCGCGGCGGCCTGCGCCATCATCTCCTGGTCGATGCCGGTACGGCCCGCGGTGTCGATGATGACGATGTTGTGCAGCGCCCGCTTGGCCTCGTCGACCGACTGCCGGGCCACGGCGACCGGGTCGCCGACCCCGCTGCCGGGCTGCGGCGCGAACACAGGCACGCCGGCGCGCTCCCCGACCACCTGGAGCTGGGTCACCGCGTTGGGCCGCTGCAGGTCGGCGGCGACGAGCAGCGGCGTGTTGCCCTGCTCCTTCAGCCAGAGCGCCAGCTTGCCCGCGAGGGTGGTCTTGCCGGCACCCTGCAGGCCGGCGAGCATGATCACGGTCGGCGGGTTCTTGGCGAACCGGAGCCGCCGCGTCTCGCCGCCGAGGATCGCGACGAGTTCCTCGTGCACGATCTTGATGACCTGCTGCGCCGGGTTGAGCGCCTGCGACACCTCCGCGCCGGCGGCACGCTCCTTGACCTTGGCGATGAACTGCCGCACCACGGGCAGCGCGACATCCGCCTCGAGCAGGGCAATGCGGATCTCGCGCGCGGTCGCGTCAATGTCGGCCGGTGACAGCCGTCCCTTGCCGCGCAGCGAGGAGAAGACCTGGGTCAGCCGATCGGAGAGCGTCTCAAACACCCTTCAAGGCTACCGGCCTTCTGGGGCTAAGGCGCTGCCCTACGGGTACCGGTCTGCCCCAGTCGAGGTTTCCGCTCGTCCGCAACGGTTCCCACGGCGGCGAACTGATCAGGATTCGCCGCTGGCTTCGGACGGGCGCATATCCGCCTGCAGTCCGCGCAGCAGGGTTTCCAGGCCGGCGGTGAAGCGCTGGTCGCGGTCGCCGTCCCAGGCGTGCAGACCGCATACGGACAGGGCCGGGAAACGGCCGGCGGGCAGGGCATCGAAAAACGCGTGCAGTTGCTCCCTGGTCGCGGTGTCGCGCAGGCGCTGCTCGGCGGGCGAGGTGGGATCGGAGAGGGCGAAGCCGAGGGTGTAGTCGTAGACGAGGCGGAAGGCAAGGGCGGCTTCACGGCCGGGCAGCCCGGCCGCCAGCAGCGACGCGAGGAATGCCTCGGCCAGGTCCAGCGACGTGGGGCTGAGCGGGTCACGGGTCTTGAGCAGGGCGGCGGTGCCCGGGCGGGCCTCCAGGACCGCCCGCAGCCTGCGTGCGAGGGCGGCGACCTGCTCGGCCCAGGACGCGGCGGGATCGGCCCGGCAGTCGACCTCGCCGAGCACGGCGTCCAAGACGAGATCGTAGAGCTGTTCCTTGCCGCGGACGTGGCGGTAAAGCGCGCCGGGCACCACGCCGAGACGGGCAGCGAGGGCGCGCATGCCGAGAGACTGCGCGCCGTCGGCGGCGATGACCGCGAGGGCCTCCGCGACGACGCGCTCGAGGGTGAGCGTGCGGCGGCCGCTTCCCCCGTCACCGGGCGGGTTGAACCACAGCGCGGTCGTGTCTGTCCCTGATGGCCGCTGGCCCGCCATGCCTGCCTCCGTGCTGAGTCGCAATTGACCGTGAACAATGTTCACTGTATTGTGAACAGTGTAACCCGAAAATGAACGATGCTCACCTGAGCGGTGTCCTTCCGGGTCGGCGGGCCGGCGGCCCGGCCAGATACAAGGGAGAACCGACATGACGGCGACGACAAGCCGCGAACTGCTCGTGAGCCCGCGCGCCAGCCGGGCTACCGCCGTACCGATGCCCCGGTTTACCCCGGAGGAGGGGAAGGCGATGTTGAGAACCACTCTGCCCAGCGGCCGCACGATCGTCAGGCTGCGCGGCGCCCTCGACGCCGGCGCCGCCCCGGCGCTGCGGGTGCGCCTGATCGCCCTGCTGCACCGCAGCGCGGGCCTGCTGGTTCTCGACCTGTCAAGCGTTTCGTCTTGTGATGCGTCCGGGCTGGCCGTGCTGATTGGCACGCAACGCCGGGCCAGGCCGCTCGGCGTCCTGGTGCGCCTGGCCGCCCCCAGCGGCCCGGTCGCGAGAGCCTTGCACTCGACCGGCCTGGACCGCCACTTGACTATCTACCAGGACCTCTCCGGCGCGCTCGCCACGGAACGGGACGAGCCCGCAAGGCCAGCCTCGACTGTCCCGCCGGTCCCGGCGATGGCCCTGGCAACGCAGCAGTTCCTCGATCCCGGGCTCGCTGTCGGCTAGCGAGTTCCCGGCGCCACGGCGACGGCACCGGCTACCGCCTGACGCGGATGGCGTTACCGGAGGTGCGGCGGAGCCAGCCTGCTGGCGAATGTACGGATTTGCGACGTCCGGCACGTCAGGTCCATGAATTCGTTCGACCGCAGGATGCGCCGGCCCGACGCGGCTCGCGCCGCGGCGGTCGCTAACAGGAGGGACCGTTATGGCCAAAACGTACGCGCTTCTCAGCACCTACCCGCCCACCCAGTGCGGGCTCGCGACCTTCAGCGCCGCGCTGGTCGCCCACCTTCGCGGCCCAGCCGATCACGTGGGCGTGGTGCGCGTCCTTGACGAGCCCAGGGCCGGGCACCGCCTGCCGCCGGACGCGCCTGAGGTCGTGCACGACCTGGTGAACGGCTCCGACCGGAGCGCGGCCGCCGCGGTCGACGTGATGAACGGCTTCGATGTCGTGATCGTGCAGCACGAGTACGGCATCTACGGCGGGCCCGACGGGCAGGACCTCGTTCCGCTGCTTTGCGCGCTGCGCGTTCCGAGCGTCGTGGTCCTGCATACCGTCCTGGCGCGGCCTTCGGCACGGCAGCGCGCGATCCTTGACGAGATCATCGACGCCGCCAGCGCGGTCGTCACGATGACGCGGACGGCCCGGACGCGGTTGCTGGACAGCTACGGCGCCCGCCCGGAGAAGGTCTTCGTGATACCGCACGGCTCCGCGGACAACCGGGTCGCCGTGGCACCGCGCCCGGCCAACCATCCGCCCATGGCACTGACCTGGGGACTGCTCGGGCCGGGCAAGGGAATTGAGCATGCGATCGCCGCGGTTGCGCTGCTGCGGGACCGGGGGCGGCGGGTTGCCTACACGGTCGCCGGCCAGACGCACCCGCGCGTGCAGGCACGCGAGGGCGAGGCTTACCGCAGTTTTCTCGGCGCGCGGGCGCGCGCGCTCGGTGTGGCGGACCTCGTGCGCTTCGACGCGCGGTTCCTGCCCGCCGACGTCCTGGGCGGCCTCCTCGGCGCCGCGGACGTCGTGCTGCTGCCCTACGATTCGCTGGAGCAGGTGACCTCCGGGGTCCTGATCGAGGCAGTCACCGCGGGCAAACCGGTCATCTCGACCGCTTTCCCGCATGCCGTCGAGGTGCTCGCCGACGGCGCGGGGCTGCTGGTCGGACGACAGGACCCGGCTGCCATCGCCAGCGCGCTGGACCGGGTGCTCACCGAGCCCGGGCTGGCCATGCGGATGAGCAGCCGCGCGGCCGTTCTCGCGCCGCAGTCGCTGTGGCCGACGGTCGCGCTTTCGTACCGGGACCTCGCGGTCGCGATCGCCCGCCCCCGCGACGGAGCCGTGGCGTGAGCTGGCCGGCTCCGCCGTTCCGGCACCTGCT
>DAHWEX010000827.1 GCA_027326205.1 Actinomycetota bacterium | reverse complement strand
GGCGCCCTGCGCCCGGCCCGCGCCGGGGAGACCCTCGAGGTCAGCGTCGAGGTCGCCAACCGCGGCGAGCGCGACGGCAAGCAGGTCGTGCAGGTCTACGCGGAGCGCCCGGACTCCGCGGTCGACCGTCCGGTGCGCTGGCTCGTCGGCTTCGCGCCCGTGCGCGTGCCGGCCGGGGAGAGCGCGCGGGTCACGGTCGGCGTGCCGACCAGGCTGCTCGCCTACTGGGCAGACGGCTGGCAGTACGAGCCGGGCGGGTACGTGTTGCGGGCCGGCACCTCGGTCGCCGACCTGCCGGCCGCCGTCAGCGTGGAGCTCGCATGACGTTCCCCAACCCGCTGCTGCCCGGCTTCAACCCCGACCCGAGCGTCGTCGCGGTGGACGGCGTGTACTACCTGGTCACCTCGACCTTCGAGTACCTGCCCGGCATCCCGGTCTACCGCAGCACGGACCTGGCGGACTGGACGCACGTCGGCAACGTGGCGTCCCGGCCCGGGCAGGCCGGGGTGGCGGAGGTGCCCACCGGCGGCGGCGTCTGGGCACCGACCATCCGCTACCGCGACGGGATGTTCTACGTCATCGTCACGGTCGCGATGAGCCCGCGCGGCTGCGTCGTGTTCACCGCGACCGACCCGGCGGGCCCGTGGAGCGACGGCACCACCCTCGACGGCATCAACGGCATCGACCCCGACCTGGCCTGGGGCGACGACGGCACCGCCTACGTCACCTTCTCCGGGCTCGCCACCGGGGGCGAGCAGGCCGGCCGGCACCTGGGCATCCAGCAGGCCCGGGTCGACCTGACCGCGGGCAAGGCACTGGAGGAGCCGCGGTCCCTGTGGTCGGGCACCGGGCTGAAGTTCCCCGAGGCGCCGCACCTGTACCGGCGCGACGGCCGCTGGTACCTGCTGATCGCCGAGGGCGGCACCGAACGCGGGCACAGCGTCAGCGTGGCCCGCGGGCCCGCGCCGCAGGGGCCGTTCGAAGGCTGCCCGGCCAACCCGGTGCTCAGCGCGAGAAGCACCAGCCGCCCGGTGCAGAACACCGGGCACGCCGACCTGGTCGCCGGTCCCGGCGGCGGGGACGCGCTCGTCCTGCTCGGCATGCGGCCGCTAGGCGCGACGCAGGCGTTCTCCCCGCTCGGCCGGGAAACCTTCATCACCCCGGTGACCTGGACGGACGGGTGGCCGCAGCCGGAACCGGTGCGGCTCGCCGCCCGGGACGACGCCGTGGAAGAGGCCTTCGACTTCGCCGGTCCCGCGGCGCTCGGCGATCCGGGCTGGATCGCCGTCCGCACGATCCCCGCGGCCGTCGCGTCGGTCGCGGGCGGCCGGCTGTCGATCACCGGCCACGCGGGGCTTGACGACCCGCGCCCGCAGTTCGTCGGGCGCCGGCAACGGCACCTGTCCGCCGTGGTGTCCGTCACCGTGGACGCCGCGGACGGAGCAGGCGGGCTGGCCGCCCGCTACGACGAGGATCACTGGGTCGCGCTCGAGGCGCGCGGCCCGGTGGTCACCGCCCGCGCCCGCCTGGCCGGCCTCGAGCAAGCCTGGCAGGCCACCGTGGCGCCAGGCGAGGTCGAGCTGCGCATGGAGCTGAGCCCGCCGCCGGACGGCTTCACCCCGGCGGCACTCGGCGGTGACCGGATCCGGTTGCTGGCCGGCGGCACGCTGCTCGCCGAACTCGACGGCCGCTACTGGTCGGCGGAAACCTGCGCCTCGTTCACCGGGCGGGTGATCGGGCTGTACGCGTCGCAGGGCACGGTGCGGTTCGGCGGCTGGCGGTACCGCGGCAGTGACGCCGGCACGCGGGACCGGGGCGACACCTTCATCCCTTGACCGCTCCCGCGGTCAGGCCGGAGACGATCCAGCGCTGCAGGAAGCCGTAGGCCACCAGGATCGGCAGCAGCGCGATCAGGATGCCCGCGCACAGCGCCGGGAAGTCGGTGGTGAACTGTCCCTGGAAGTTCAGCAGGGCCAGGGGCACCGTCCGGTGTCCCGGCGAGCTGAGCAGCACCAGGGCCACGACCAGCTCGTTCCAGGTAGCCACGGCGTCGAGGACCGCGACGGTGATCAGGACCGGCAGCGAGAGCGGCAAGACGATGCGCAGGAAGATGTTCAGCTCGCTGGCGCCGTCGATGCGGGCCGACTCGATCACCTCGTGCGGGATCCGCTTGAAGAACCCGGTGAGGATGAGCACCTCGAACGGCAGGCCGAACGCCAGGTACGGCGGGAGCAGGCCCCAGATGTTATCGATGAGCCCCACCTGGCGCAGCATGGTGAAGACGGGGACCACGGCGATGAAGATCGGCACCGTCAGCCCGAGCAGCATGAGGAACAGGATCGACCGGCGCAAGTTGATCTTGAGCTTAGCCAGCGAGTAGGCGAGCAAGGCGGCCAGGAACACCCCGGTGGGCACCTTGACCAGGGTGATCAGGCCGCTGTTGACGAAGGCGGTCCCGAACTGCCCGACGTTCCAGGCGGCCTTGAAGTTGGCGAACGTCAGCGAGTGGGGCAGGCTCGAAGCACCGTGCGCGTCGAAGTCGGCGGCGGTCTTTACCGCCGTGCCGACCAGGATCAGCACCGGGGACGCCCAGAAGACGGCGATGAGAACGAGGACCGCGGTGGCGGCGAGCGCCTTCGAGCGCCTGCGGGTCTGCGCCCGGGCAGCGTAGTCGGTCCGGGGGACGGGAATGGCGGTCATACGAGCTGCCTTGCCTGCGAGCGCACGTAGGGAATTCCCACGATGACGGCGACGAGGGTGATGACCACGGCAATCGCGGTGCCGTAGCCGAAGTTGTAGGACTGGAACACGTTGAAGTACATCCACGTCCCCATGACCTGGGTGCTGTTCCCTGGCCCGCCGTCGGTCATCGCGTACACCAGGTCGAATACCTTCGCGGTGTCGATCAGCGAGAGGGCCAGGACGATGTAGTGGGTGGCGCGCAGGCTGGGGAACGTGATGTGCCGGAAGCGCTGCCAGGCCGACGCGCCGTCGGTCCTGGCCGCCTCGTAGTACTCCGCCGGTATCCCCTGGAGCGCGGCCAGGTAGAGGAGCATCGGGAACCCGGTGCGGACCCAGATGGCCGGCACGGTGATCGCCCAGATCGCCGTGGTGCTGTCACCGAGCCACGCGTGCGTCACCGAACCGAGCCCCACGTCGGTTAGCAGGTTGTTGATGACGCCCGCGGGCTGGTAGAGCCAGCCCCAGATCGTGCCCACGCCCACCAGTGGCAGGACGGCCGGCATGTACAGCACGGTCCGGATCAGCGAGCGGAGGTAGACCCGGGTGTTGACCGCCATGGCCAGGGCGAGCCCCAGCGCCATCGGGACCGCGATGGTGACCAGGGCCCAGATCAGGTTGTTGCGGGCCGCCGTCTGAACCACCGAGTCGTGGACGAGGTTGACGTAGTTCTGGAAGCCGACGTACGTCTTGGCCGGAGAGATGCCGTTCCAGCTGGTAAAGCTGAGGGAAAGCGACGTCAGCGCCGGATAGACGAGGAACGCGAGGTAGACGATCAGCGCCGGGGCGGCGAAGGCCCATCCCGCCAGCGAGCCGTTCCTGGCCAGCCGGCTGGCGCGCAGTTGCCGCGGGAGTCCCGGGCTGGTCCGGGGCGCGGTCTTCATGGTGTCTGCGATCATGCGTCACGACTTGCTTCTGCTGGCCTCGACCGCCTGCTGCATGGCGGCCGCGGCGGCCGCCGGGGTCTGGGTGCCCTGGACGACATTGCTCTGGATGTTGAAGTAGGCGTTGGCCAGGGTCGTAGACAGCGACTGGTCCTGGATGACGTAGTGGTCATACTGTGCGAGCCACTTAGCCCACTGCGCCGTCCCCGGGTACCCGGAGATCGGCGGCACGGCCAGGACATCGGTGTAGGCGTTCTGGATGAGTTGCTCGGAGGAGACGCTGGTGAAGAAGTTCAACAGCTTCTCGGCGCTGCCGGAGTTGGCGGACTCGGACGAGACGAACAGTCCCTCGGTGAAGCCGGAGAACCGCAGCGGGGTCTGGTCCGTGGGCGGGATGAACGTGCCGTAGCTGGACGGCGGCATCTTGGCGGTGACGATGTTCTGCTCGATCCACTGGCCGTCCAGGGCCATGGCGCCCTGGCCGCCGGCGAAGTCCGCCTCGACCTGGGTCGGGTCCAGGGCCATGACGCCGTTGGGCAGCCACTTGTTGACGGCCCACTTCTGCAGGATCGCGAACGCGTCGACCACGCTGGAGGTGTTCCAGCTGGTCTCGGTGTTGCGGAGCTTGTCGTGTTCGGCGGGTCCGGCCGTCATCTCGAGGAACCACTCGAAGAACCGCATGACGTACCAGCCGTACTTCCCGCCCGCCAGCCAGGGCTGGATCTTGGCCTTAACCAGGGCGGCGTTGACGCTTTCCATCTCGGCGAACGTAGCGGGAACCGCCACCCCGGCCTTGTCGTAGTCCTTGGTGCTGTACCAGACTCCGACGGCCGACGCCCAGAGCGGCAGGCCGTACTTGGTACCGCCGAACGTCATGTCCTTGACGTTTCCCGCGGCCAGCTTGGCGTTCCAGCCGTACTGGCTGTACACGGAGTCGAGGCTGATGACCTGCTTGGCGGTAACGAACGGCTCGGCGATCGAGCCGCCCCAGCAGCGGAACACGTCCGGGGCCTTCCCGCCGAGCATCTCGGTGCGGATCTTGCCCGGGTAGATCGCCGCTCCGGATCCGGGCAGCGAGTCCACCGACACCGAGATGCCGTACTGCTGCTGGAAGGCGGTGAGGACCTTCTTGGTCAAGACGGCTTGCGCGGTCGTGTCGTAGTCCGCCAGGGCGAGCGTTTTCGATCCGCCCGCGCCCGA
>DAHWEX010000825.1 GCA_027326205.1 Actinomycetota bacterium | reverse complement strand
GCGGCGGGGTAGCTAATCTGGCGCGCTTTCCTTTTTCGCTGCGCTGCGATGCGCCGGGTAAGCAGCGAGGCCGGCGGCAGGTTCCGATTAAACCGTGAATATATCGCGCGATAACCCTTCCCGAAGGGCGGGGAGGACATTCTGCTAATCATGTGAAACGAGCTTTCGCTGCTCCGCTCCACGGTAAAGTCGCCGCTGGCGCGCCGTCGTGCTAATTCCACGTCGAGAACCATTCGACACACGGGGAAGGAAAGAAGTGCTCCGGTCAGTGATCCCCGCGTGCGCCCGGCCCGCGGGGATCCTGCCGTGGTTCCCCGGCATGGGTTACCGCCCGGCCGGGGAGCGCGCCGCCGAGGGCGCGCAGCGCGCGCTCCTTCTCGAAGTCGAGGGCGCCGCCGGCGCCGGGACCCGGCGGCACGTGGCCGGTACGCCGCCCGAGATCGGCGACCGCCGCGCGGACGGCCGGCTCGGTCAGCACCCGCAGGCCGAACGCCAGCGCGGCCGGCGTGATGTCGAACCGCCGCTCGATGGCGAGCGCGGCGGTGATCGCGGCCAGGTCTTCCTCGGTGAACTGCCGGTGCGCGTGGCCCCGCCCGTACGGCCGGTCGCGCAGTGGCGGCAGCAGCCCGAGGTCCTCCCGGTACCGGAGCATCCGGGGAGACATACCCAGCCGCGCGGCGGCCTCAGTGATCCGCATGCGCACTAACTTAACATTCTGCTGTCAAAATCTCCCTCCCTGGCGTGCACGGCCACCGGGTGACCAAGTAGCGTCGACTACGGCCGTAACCGATGTGTCTAGAAGGAGTGAGTGCATGAGCGTCGAACCGTACAAGGTCGCCGACATCAAGCTGGCCGACTTCGGCCGGAAGGAAATCCAGCTCGCCGAGCACGAGATGCCCGGGCTGATGGCGACCCGCGCCGAGTTCGCGGCGTCGCAGCCGCTGCGCGGCGCGCGGATCACCGGCTCGCTGCACATGACGATCCAGACCGCGGTGCTGATCGAGACCCTGGTGGCCCTCGGCGCCGAGGTGCGCTGGGCGTCCTGCAACATCTTCTCCACCCAGGACCACGCCGCGGCGGCCGTCGCGGTCGGCCCCGACGGCACCCCGGACGACCCGAAGGGCATCCCGGTCTTCGCCTGGAAGGGCGAGACACTCGAAGAGTACTGGTGGTGCACCGAGCAGGCGCTGGCCTGGCCGGGCGGCCAGGCCCCGAACATGATCCTGGACGACGGCGGCGACGCCACCCTGTTCGTCCACAAGGGCGCGCAGTACGAGGCGGCCGGCGCCGTCCCGTCGCCCGCCGAGGGCGACAGCGAGGAGTGGCTCGTCATCCTCGACCGGCTGCGCAACTCCCTCGCCGACCACCCCGGCAAGTGGACCGCGGCCGTCGCCGAGATCAAGGGCGTCACCGAGGAGACCACCACCGGCGTGCACCGGCTGTACGAGATGCACAAGGCCGGCGAGCTCAAGTTCCCGGCGATCAACGTCAACGACTCCGTCACCAAGTCGAAGTTCGACAACAAGTACGGCTGCCGCCACTCGCTTATCGACGGCATCAACCGGGGCACCGACGTGCTCATCGGCGGCAAGGTCGCGCTGGTCTGCGGCTACGGCGACGTGGGCAAGGGCTGCGCCGAGTCGCTGCGCGGCCAGGGCGCCCGGGTGATCATCACCGAGATCGACCCGATCTGCGCGCTGCAGGCGGCGATGGACGGCTACCAGGTCACCACGATCGAGGACGCGCTGCCGTACGTCGACATCTTCGTCACCACGACCGGCAACAAGGACATCATCACCGCCGGGCACATGGCGGGCATGAAGCACCAGGCCATCGTGGGCAACATCGGCCACTTCGACAACGAGATCGACATGGCCGGCCTGGAGAAGACCCCCGGCGTCAAGCGGGTCAACGTCAAGCCGCAGGTCGACGAGTGGACGTTCCCCGACGGCCACACGATCATCGTGCTGTCCGAGGGCCGCCTGCTCAACCTGGGCAACGCCACCGGCCACCCGAGCTTCGTGATGTCGAACTCGTTCACCAACCAGGTGATGGCGCAGATCGAGATCTTCACCAAGCCCGAGGAGTACCCGGTCGGCGTCTACACGCTGCCCAAGCACCTGGACGAGAAGGTCGCCCGCCTGCACCTCGACGCGCTCGGCGTCAAGCTGACCGTCCTGTCCAAGGAGCAGGCCGACTACATCGGCGTCCCGGTCGAGGGCCCGTACAAGCCGGATCACTACCGGTACTAATCGATGACCGACGCATCGCGCCGGTACCGGTCCGTCCCCGGGCTCGCCGAGCTCGGGGACGGCCGTATTAGGTATTCCGAACGGATGATGCCGCTACTGGCGGCGCTCGGTGCCCGCTTCGGGGCGGAGCGGCCGTTCGCCGGGCTGTCCGTCGCGGCCTGCCTGCACGTGACGGCGGAGACGGCGGTGCTCATCCGGGCGCTGCGGGCGGGCGGCGCGCAGGTGACGCTGGCGGCGTCCAATCCGCTGTCCACCCAGGACGACATCGCCGAGGCGCTGCGCGCCCGCGACGGCGTCGCGGTGTTCGCCAAGGCGGGCGTCGACCGCCTGGCCTACTACGAGCACATACTCGCCGCGCTCGACGCGTGCGCGGACGGCCGCGGACCCGACCTGGTCATCGATGACGGCGGAGACCTGGTGTCCACCCTGCACACCGAGCGCCCGCGGTTCCTGGCCGGGGTGCGCGGCGGCTGCGAGGGAACGACGACGGGCGTGCTCCGGCTGCGCCGGATGGCCGCGGAGGCGACGCTCGCCTTCCCGGTGGTCGCCGCGAGCGACACCCCGGTGACCAGGATCGTGGACAACACGCACGGCACCGCCCAGTCGGTCATCGACGGGCTGCTGCGCGCCAGCGGGGTCCTGCTCGCGGGCAAGACCGTGGTGGTGGCCGGGTTCGGCGCGTGCGGGGCCGGCATCGCCGACTCCGCACGCGCGCTCGGCGCCCGGATCGTGGTCACCGAGGTGGACCCGGTGCGGGCCCTGGACGCCGTGCTGCGCGGCTTCCGGGTACTGCCGATGGCCGACGCCGCGCCGCTCGGCGAGGTGTTCGTCACCGCGACCGGCTCCACCGAGGTGATCACCGCCGAGCACTTCGCGGTGCTGCGAGACGGCGCGATCCTGGCCAACGCGGGCCACTTCGACGCGGAGATCGACGTCCGGGCGCTGGCCGCGGCGGCGGTCGCCGTGGAGACCGACGTCCGCCCGCACGCCGACGCCTACGAGCTTCCCGACGGGCGCCGCCTGCTGCTGCTCGCCGAGGGCCGCGTGGTCAACCTCGTCGCGGCCGGCGGCCACCCGCCCGAGGTCATGGACCTGGCGTTCGGCATCGAGGCGCTGGCGCTCGCCTGGCTGGCGGCCAGCGCGGCGAAGCTGGCACCCGGCGTCCACCGGGTCCCGCAGGACATCGACGCCGAGGCGGCCCGCCTGGTCCTCACCGCGCTGGGCACCAAGCTGGACACCCTGACCGAGTCCCAGCGGTCCTACCAGGCCAACTGGCACCTCGGCTCCTAGCGCCACCCGCCACGTCGCCGCCGGCGCGTCCCGGTGCGGGCCGCGGCACCGAAACGCACCGGGGGACCGCCTGGGGTGATATTTGACGACATGTCCCCGGGGAACCGCCGCGGCCAGGGGCGCGGGCAGGCGGGTCAACATATCCTCTAGGACCGTGGACACTACATCCGGGCCGGGCGGGTCCCCAGCGGCGGTACAAGGCGGCGACGCGCTGCCGGCGCCCGGCGGGCCGCCGGCCGCGCACGTGGCCGGCGGGGACGTAGCGCTGCCCGGACGGCGCGCGATCACGGCGTGGTTCGCGGTCTTCACGGTCTACGCCGGCGCGGAGATCTTCACCAGGCACGCCGACGGCACCTGGGGCGCCTGGGCCTGCGGCGGCTACGCGCTGGCGACCATCTTGTTCCTGGTGACGAGGGGCTGGCTGGCTCCGCTGGCCGTCGCCGTCGTCGGCGCGTTCCTCGCGCCGCTGGTCTGGATGATCCTCAAGGTCCCCGACACCTCGACCGCCGAGGTCGTGGTCATCAACCGGTCGGCGGACTACCTGGCCAGGCACGGCACCCCGTACCTGCCCGCCAGCCTCATCACGGACTGGCAGCACTACAACCCGTACCTGCCGCTGATGGAGCTGTTCGGGCTGCCCCGCGAGGCGGGCTTCCCCGGGCTGCTTGGCGATCCGAGGATCTGGACCTCGCTGCTCACGGTCGCCGCGCTCACGGCGGCCTTCGCGCTCATGATCCGCGAGCCCCGCGACCGCGGCCGGCGCGTCGCGGTGCTCACCGCGATCGCCGTGTCCAGCCCGCTGATCGGCTTCCAGCTGACGGTCGGCGTCACCGACCCGCCGATCATCGCGCTCGTCATCGTGACGCTCGCCCTGGCCGCCCGGCGCCAGTTCGCCCGTGCCGCCCTCGTGCTCGCCGTCGCCTGCGCGATTAAGCCAACCGCCTGGGCCGTGGTTCCGGTCCTCGCGGTCATGACCTGGTTCCGCGCGTCGCCCAAGGTCGCGGCCAGGTTCACCGGCATCGTCGCCGGGGCCACGCTCGCGCTCGCGCTCGCGGCCGCGCCCAAC
>DAHWEX010000550.1 GCA_027326205.1 Actinomycetota bacterium | reverse complement strand
TAAACGAAACCCACAACTCCCGCGAGCATCATCCCTGGTCACGGTGCCGCGGGCATGCGGTTTTGTTTAATGGCGGCCATGCAAGGAGGGTTATTCAGAAGATCCTAAAGAACTCTAGGCCGATCACGGCTGTGATGACTTCCGGGAATGCATCGATGGGGCCACGGTAATCGGTGTGGAGTATCCTCCAGGTCTTGACATGAGCGATTGCCTGCTCAATGATCCACCGGATTTTGTTTACCCCAGAGTTGAACTCTTTCTGCCAGTCTAGCAATTCGCCTCCAGCGGGCTTCTTAAAGGGTGTGATCATGTCGTGGCCGACGAACCCCTTGTCTCCGAGGTAATCCATAGGGTTTACGCCGTCCAGGACCGATGAGTCTTTAGTGATGAAGCTGTCGTGGCGGCTTCCCGGCACGGGGTCGGAAATCCATGAAAGGCGGCCTTCAAGCGTGCAGGCGACGAGTGCCGCCATGCCGGTCGTTTTGTGCTTCCCGGACCACAGATCCTTACGGGAGCGCCATGACCAGCACGGAAACAAGGTGCCGTCGATGACGTACTGCTTGCCGTCGCGCAATGAGTCTGCAGTGGGAACAAATTTGATAAGCGCCCCGACGATCAGCGGAGTCATCGCGGCGATTGCGCGGCTGATGGTCGGCTGGGAAACTCAGTAGTCTTCGCTATTTCAGCTTGGGTTCGGTTCCGCCGAAGGTACTTCAAAGTGGCAGTCAGCGAATCTCGGAGGCCGAGAATGGGCGGCCACGGTCGCATTCCCGGCTTAAGGCCGTGGGCGGCAATTCTATCGTGCAGATCCGCGATCTTAACCTTGGTGAGCCCGGTGGTATGATACATATCGACGACCTGTTTCTGGGGGACTAGGTGTGGTAACTCAATCCTCTCAAGAGACAGGTCGTCCTGTTCTTATTTTAACCGATTTGTTGCCAGGTTCCGATTTACTGAATAAGCCCCATGTAGGGTCTCCGGTTAGCGACCGCTCCCTTTCCTAAGCTTGACCAAGAGCGGCCCAGCACGCACACCGGCAGGCCAATGCGCCGTTCGGAAGCCGCAGGCCAGGCCGCCCGGTCATGACCGAATCCGTGGCAGGCTGGGGGTATGCACGCTGCGCAGTTCATCCTTTACGTCACCGACCAGGCCACGGCAAGGGACTTCTACCGTCACGTCCTAGCCGCCGAGCCTGTGCTCGACGTACCGGGCATGACCGAGTTCGACCTAGGCGGGGCAACGCTCGGGCTCATGCCCGGCGCGGACATAGAGGCGCTGCTGGATGGCCAGGTCCGCGCGGGCGACGGCCAGAGATGCGAGCTCTACCTTCGCCGCGGCGATGCTGCGGCGGTCCTGGCCCGCGCGGCGGACGGCGGCGGCAGGCTGCTCGACGGCCTGCGGGAGCGGTCGTGGGGCGAGCGCGTCGGCTACCTGCTGGACCCGGACGGTCACGTACTGGCCCTGGCGGAGGCCGCCAGCGCACCAGACAAGGCACACCGAGACGCATCCTTACCTCCTCCAGCAGGCCGTGCGAGCACCCGGCGGCTGCGCGAGGGCGAACCCCGGCACACGCCAGGCTCCGCCAGAATGTCAGTGACTCGTAGTAGTGTTCGATTAAAAGCTCGCAGTGAAGGTGCTGATCGAACGGAGACGAGGACGATGGGGTGGCAGGCGGACCGCGGTCCCTGGCCGGACGGAGCGTCCGGCCAGGACGAGGGCCTGCCTGAACTGCTCGCCGGGTTCGCCCACGGGCGGCGGGTGGGAGGCGGCGGCACCGTCGGCGGCGCTCGCGGCGGCACTGGAGGCCGCCGCCGGGCCGGACGGCCTGTACCCGGGCGCGGACATCGACGCGCTGACCGGGATCGCAGCACGGTGGGCGGCGATCGAGTCGTGGGCGGCCGCGGGGCTGCTCGCCTCGCTGCGAGCCATGATGCGCGAGGACGGGGAGGGCAGGCCACTGCTCCTTGAAACGGCAGTACTGCAGAGACGGGCTGCCCGGGGACCCAGGTCAGCAGGCTCGCAAGCCGCAAATCTGACCGGCGCGCTCTTGGCAGCAGAAGTCGACCCGGCAGGGTCAGGTCCCGGCGCCAGGCTGACCTACGGGCTCCGCCCGGTGAAACCGGGAAACCCCGCCGCGCACCCGCACGCAAACCGGCCGCCGTCACGACCGCGGGGTAACCCGCACGACGGCAGCCACGGAACCGCAGACGCAGTAACCCCCGCCAACCGCCCACCCGCGCCGGCACACCATTTCTCGCGAACGCGACCACCCCCGGTGAGAATGGCTGACCTGCAGATTCAGTCCGGATCGTGGACCAGAAAGCCGATTAGCTGCGGAACCCAGGTTAGATGCTCATAACGCATCCCGCGCCCCGCATCGCTGATATGCCAGCACTCGGCTGCATCCTTGTTGATCACCGGGTCGGCGGTTCCAGCCAGAGCCGGCCCAGCTT
>DAHWEX010000812.1 GCA_027326205.1 Actinomycetota bacterium | reverse complement strand
GAGCCAGGCCGCGCTGACCGGCCGGACGTTCTTCCCGGCCCTGCTGTCCGGCCCGTTCCACAGCGGCCTCATCGTGGTGTTCAGCGTCTCGGCGGCCCTGTCGGTGCTGGCCGGGCTGGCCTCCCTGCTGCGCGGCAAGCGCGCCCCGCAGCCGGCGGGCACGGCGCAGCCCAGGGACACGGCGCAGCCGCAGCCCTTCCGCCGATGATCCCGGCGAACGGCCGGCTGCTCCGCCGTAGCCGGTAACCGCTAGCGGGCTGGCTCCCGCTCGCCCGGGACCAAGTCGGCCCGGCCGGCCTACTTGTAGGTCCAGACCTTGACGTACTTGACGGCGATGTTCGCGGGCGAGCTGTCGGAGTTCAGCGGCGCGGTGCCGCCGAGCGTCTGCTCGACGGCCTTGGTGGCGGGGGTCACGCTGCTGCTGATGATCAGGTTCAGCGGAGCGCCGGTGACCACGCTGTTGTTAGCGGTGGTGAACAGCTTGCCGTCGTAGTAGACCGCGAAGAAGCCCTTGGTGTAGACGACGTCCACCACGTGCCAGCCGGGCGTCAGGTCCGCGCTCCTGACCGGCAGGGTGCCGTCCTTGGCGAAGCCGTCGGTCGACACGGACTGCGGTGACGACGTGGTGCCCCAGTGGTAGGACACCGCGTTCTTCGCGGTGGCGGGCTCCGCCTCCACCGCGTCGATCTCGCCGTCGGCCGGCCAGGCGGCCTGGTCGGTGAGCCAGACCGAGGTCCAGTCCGCGATCGTGCCCGGCTTGCCGGGCAGTGCCGGGAGGTCGACGGCCACCTCCACCACGCCGGAGGAGACCGTGCCCGGGCTGATCATCGCCACGCAACTGCCCGTCTTGCCGGTCGTCGTCAGCGTCGCGTCGCCGTTGGCGTCGGTGGCCACCTTGCCGTCCGGGACCTCCCAGGAATTCTGCGCGCAGAACTTCGACGTCGCGTTCCACGAGGTCAGCGCGGAGCCGGTGTCGTTCAGCTCGAGCGAGCCCGCGTACGCGGCGCCGCCCGCGGGCGAGGCGGCGGTGTCGGAAATGGACGCGGGGGCCGCGGGGGCCGCGGGCATGGACACGCCGCCGCCCCCCGAACTGGTGGCGACGTGGACGCCGATCAGGACGCCGGCGCCGGCCACCACCGCGCCCCCCACGGCGAGCGCCGTTCTCATGTTCCTGGATTGCGGCAGCTTGGGCCTGACCTCATGCGGGGTGCTGCTATTGCGTACCACCGTTAAATGCACTCCCACTTATTAGAGTTTCGCTGCCCGGAGTCCGCACGTTACCGGCGTCAGGCTACTAGCGTTGCCACCATGGCCGCTTTGCACAAGCGCGTGCCCCAGCACGAGACGGGCACCGAGCTAGACATCAACCCGCTCTACTTCCGGGAAAAGAGCTGCGATATCCCCCGGTACCGGCTCCCGGAGCACGGCGTGCTCCCGCGCACCGCGCTCCAGATCGTCCGGGACGAGCTCATTCTCGACGGCAACGCCCGGCTGAACCTGGCGACGTTCGTCACCACGTGGATGGAGCCCGAGGCCGAACAGCTGATGGCCGAGTGCTCACCCAAGAACATGATCGACAAGGACGAGTACCCGCAGACCGCCGAGCTCGAGCACCGCTGCGTGAACATCCTCGGCCACCTGTGGAACGCCCCGCACGAGGAGGCGGTCGGCTGTTCCACCACCGGGTCGAGCGAGGCCTGCATGCTCGGCGGCATGGCGATGCTGTGGCGCTGGCGCGCGAAGCGCCGCACGGAGGCGAAGGACACCTCCCGCCCGAACATCGTCATGGGGACCAACGTCCAGGTCTGCTGGGAAAAATTCTGCCGGTACTGGGACGTGGAGCCCCGGTACGTCCCGGTGGTGCCCGGCCGGTACCACCTCGGCGCGCCCGAGGCCGCGGCGCTCTGCGACGAGAACACGATCGGCGTCGTCGTCATCCTCGGGTCCACCATGGACGGCTCGTACGAGCCGGTGGCCGCGGTGGACACCGAGCTCAGCCGGCTCGCGGCCACCCCTGGCGGCCCGGACGTGCCGATCCACGTCGACGGCGCCTCCGGCGGCTTCGTCGCGCCGTTCCTCCAGCCCGAGCTGGAGTGGGACTTCCGCATCCCGCGCGTGGTCTCCATCAACACCTCGGGCCACAAGTACGGCCTCGTTTACCCGGGGGTCGGCTGGATCATCTGGCGCGGCGAGGAGTACCTCCCTCAGGAACTGGTCTTCAAGGTCAACTACCTCGGCGGGGAGATGCCGACGTTCGCGCTGAACTTCTCCCGTCCCGGCGCGCAGGTCGCCGCGCAGTACTACAACTTCCTGCGGCTCGGCTACTCCGGGTACAAGAACGTGCAGCAGACCTGCCAGGACATCGCCCGGCACCTGGCCGGGGAGATCGCCACGATGGGCCCGTTCGAGCTGCTGTCGGACGGCTCCGACCTGCCGGTCTTCGCGTTCAAGCTGCGCGACGACATCACCGGCTTCTCGGTCTTCGACGTCTCCGAGCGGCTGCGGACGCGCGGCTGGCAGGTGCCCGCCTACACGTTCCCCGAGAACCTGACCGACATGGCGGTCATGCGCATCGTCGTGCGCAACGGGTTCTCGATGGACCTGGCCAACCTGCTGCTCGACGACTTCCGCCTGCACCTGAAGTACCTGGAGAAGGTGCAGCCGATGACGCAGCTTCCGCCGGAACTGCAGCACAAGCGGGAGTCCTTCGCGCACTAGCCCGTCCGAACCTCAAGGATCATCCCGAACGGGCCGTGGCTCCGCGGGTCGGCGGCGGGCCCCCGGGACGTCGCTGAGCCGCGGCGGCTCGGGGGTGCGCCCACAATGGAACGGCCACGGGCGTTAACGACCTGAGTCCGGACGCGTTACCGCCCGCCGCCGTTCCGATGTGGGTCGGCCGGGCAGTGCATGATCTTGTTACGGTTTTGTTGCTGCGGGTGATCCTGGTGGTTAATTCGCGACACGCTGGTTTGGGTGCTCGGTTCGGGCTGTGATGTTGGCCATGATCTGGGCTGCGGTCGTTCCTTCCCCTCGTCCCGGCCGCAGAATCGGGTATGTGGTGTCCATGCTGCCTGCCGTGTGGCCGGAGCCGGATCCGCTGGTCGCGGCGGCGATCGCGGCGAAGTACCGGGGGAAGCGGCCCCGGCCGCTTCCGGTGCTGATCCGGGACCGGCTGGGCCAGTGGCTCGATGATGAGGATTTCGCGGCTGCGTTCGGTGTCCGGGGCCGTCCCGGGTGGTCCCCGTCGCGGCTGGCGCTGGTGACGGTGCTGCAGCGGGCGGAGAAGCTCACCGACCGGCAGGCAGCCGAGGCAGTGCGGACCCGGATCGACTGGCAGTACCTGCTCGGGCTGCCGTTCGATGACCCGGGCTTTGACCACACGGTGCTGGCCGAGTTCCGGGGCAGGGTAGCGCAGGCCGGCCTGGAGCAGGCGGCGCTGGACGCGCTGCTGGAACGGCTGGCGGCCGATGGCCTGGTCAAGGCGGGCGGGAAGCAGCGCACCGATTCCACCCACGTGATCGCGGCGGTCGCGGCCCTGAGCCGGCTGGAACTGGCCGGGGAAAGCGTGCGGGCCGTGCTGGAAGCGCTGGCCGCGGCGCATCCGGACTGGCTGGAACAGCGGATCTGCGCGGGCGACTTCACCCGCCGCTACGGCACGCCGATGACGTCCTGGCATCCGCCGGCGTCCCAGGCGAAGCGCGATGAGCTGGCGATCGCCTGTGCCCGGGACGGGTACGCGCTGCTGGAAGCGGTTCATGACAGCTCGTCGCCGCCGTGGCTGCGCGAGCTCCCGGCCGTGGACGTGCTGCGCCGGGTGCTCCAGCAGAACTACACGCGGACCACCACCACCGGCGGCAGGGAGGTGATCAAGCGGCGGGAGAAGGAGCCTGAGGGCGACGGTCTCCCGCCCGGCCATCTGCGGATCGCCTCCCCGTATGACACCGACGCCCGGTGGGGCGTCAAGCGGGACGCCTTCTGGCTCGGCTACAAGCTGCACGTCACCGAGACCTGCGACGATCCCCCGCCCTGCAGCTGCTGCCCGCCCGCCGCGGACGGCGCCGGGCCGGGCGGGCACGAGGCCGGCGGCCCCGGGCATGACAGGGGCTGCGCGCGCCTGGTGTTCCCGAACCTGATCACGCACGTGGCCACCACCGATGCCACCGTGGCCGACGTCCAGATGACCGGCGCCGTCCATGACGGCCTGGCCGGGAAGAACCTGGCCCCCGGGCGGCACTACCTCGATTCCGGCTACCTCAGCGCCGCGGTCGTGGTCTCGGCGCTGACTGACTGGGGCATCGCCCTGATCGGGCCGCTGCTCGCGGACACCTCCGCCCAGGCCCGCGCCGGCAACGGCTACGCCCGCGCGGACTTCACCGCCGACTACGACGCCAGGACCGTCACCTGCCCGCAAGGAAAGACATCCGCGTGCTGGACGCCGTGCGCCCAGCACGGCAGGGACGCCATCGTGGCCACCTTCTCCGCCGGCGACTGCGGCCCCTGCCCGGCCCGCGGCCTGTGCACCACCGGGAAACGACGCCAGCTCACGCTAATGCCCCGCGACCTGGCCGAAGCCCAGGCCGCCGCCCGTGCCGCGGAAGCCACGATCCCGTTCCGGGCCGGCTACGCCCGCCGCGCCGGCGTCGAGGGCACCATGCACCAGGCCGCCA
>DAHWEX010000810.1 GCA_027326205.1 Actinomycetota bacterium | reverse complement strand
CGTTCGCCCAGGACCTGGTTTTCCTGCGGCATGCCGGGCTGCGCCCGGTGGTGGTGCACGGCGGCGGCCCGCAGGTCACCGGGCACCTGGACCGGCTCGGCATCGAGTCGCAGTTCACCGCGGGCCTGCGGGTCACCACCGAGGAGACCATCGACGTGGTCCGGATGGTGCTCAACGGCAAGGTCAACAAGGACATCGTCGGCCTCATCAACCGCTACGGCCCGTACGCGGTCGGCCTGTCGGGCGAGGACGCCAACCTGTTCACCGCCGAGCGCAAGTACGCGACCGTGGACGGCCAGCCCGTCGACATCGGCCTGGTCGGCGAGATCACCGACGTCGACCCCTCCATGGTCAAGGCCCTGCTCGACAACGGCCGCATCCCCGTCATCTCGAGCGTCGCCCGCGGCGAGACCGCGGCGAACGGGGAGGGCGCGGTCTACAACGTGAACGCCGACACGGCCGCCGCGGCCCTCGCGGTCGAACTGGAAGCGGCCAAGCTGGTCGTGCTCACCGACGTGGAGGGCCTCTACCGTGACTGGCCGAACTCGGACGAGGTGATCAGCCAACTCGACGCCGACGACCTGGAAGCGCTGCTGCCCACCCTGTCCGCGGGCATGATTCCCAAGATGGAGGCCTGCCTGACGGCGGTCAGGGGCGGCGTCCCGCACGCTCACGTCCTCGACGGCCGGCTGAGCCACGCGATCCTGCTGGAGATCTTCACGGACTCCGGCATCGGCACCATGGTCACCCGGGCGTCATGAGCGAGCTTGCGAGGGAGCCGGCCGGCGCCGCCGCCCGGGCACCCCGGCAAATCGCCGCAACCCGGCATGTCTGACATCGCCGCGCTGCCTGATCGCGGAGACTTTTTTCCTGGCGGAAGATTCGCATCGAATAAGCGCATCAAGTCTCCGCGAGAAATTAAGTCTCCGCGATCATGATCCAGGCCGAAGTCCGAAAAGTCGGGCGTCCGGTAGATGTCGGGCGCTGGCGCGCCACGACATCTACCGAAATTTCAACATACGTTCTCGTGCGAGGAGGCACGCGATGAGCCAGAGCACTCAGCCAGTCGGAGAGGCGCTCAGGAAGCGGTTCGAGGCCGCGATGATGGGCAACCACGGCGTGCCCCCGCTGGCGCTGGCCCGTGGCGAGGGCAGCCTCGTCTGGGATGCCGACGGCAACCGCTACCTCGACCTGATCGCCGGCATCGCGGTCTCCGCGCTCGGCCACGCGCACCCCGCCGTCGTCGCGGCCGTCAGCGCCCAGGTGCGGCAGATCGCCCACACCAGCAACCTGTTCGTGCACGAGCCGGGCGTGCTGCTCGCCGAGAAGCTGCGCGGGCTGCTGCACGAACAGGCCCGCGTCTTCTTCAGCAACTCGGGCACCGAGGCCAACGAAGCCGCGCTCAAGGTCGTCCGGCGCAGGCAGGGCAAGGGCCGGCCGGTGTTCGTCGCCGCCGAGCACAGCTTCCACGGCCGGACGATGGGCGCGCTCGCCGTCACCGGCAAGGAGTCGATCCGCGCGCCGTTCGAACCGTTCGGCTTCGACGTCCGCTGGGTCAGCTACGGCGACGCCGCCGCCCTGGCCGACGCCGTCGACGACCGGGTCGCCGCGGTATTCCTGGAGCCGACCCAGGGCGAGGGCGGCGTGGTCCCGGCCCCGCCCGGCTACCTCGCCGCCGCCCGGCGCGCCTGCGACGCGGCCGGCGCACTCCTCGTGCTCGACGAGATCCAGTCCGGCATCGGCCGCACCGGCGCGTGGTTCGCGCACCAGGCCGAGGGCGTCACGCCCGACGTGCTGACCCTGGCCAAGGGCCTCGGCGGCGGCCTGCCGATCGGCGCGTGCATCGGGTTCGGCGAGGCGGGCAGCGCGCTCGCCGCGGGCGACCACGGCTCCACCTTCGGCGGCAACCCGGTCGCCTGCGCAGCCGCCCTGGCGGTGCTCAACACGATCGAGTCCGATGACCTGCTCAAGAACGTGAAGGCGGTCGGCGAGACCCTGGCGAGCGGCATCGCGGCGATCGACCACCCGCTGCTGAGCGGCGTCCGGGGCTCGGGCCTCTGGCTCGGCGCCGTCCTCACCCAGCAGCAGGCGCCGCAGGTCACCACCGCGGCCAGGCAGGCCGGGTTCCTCGTCAACGCGGTGCAGCCGGACGTGGTCCGGCTTGCCCCGCCGCTGATCCTCACCCAGGCCGAGGCCACCGGGTTCGTCGAGGCGCTGCCCGCGATCCTGACCCAGGTCTACGAGCAGAAGGCGTAACGCGATGCCACGGCACTTCCTGCGGGACGACGACCTCACCCCGGCCGAGCAGGCCGAGGTGCTGGCGCTTGCGACGGCGATGAAGGCGGACCGGCTGGCCTTCCGCCCGCTGCGCGGGCCGCGGGCGGTCGCGCTGCTCTTCGACAAGCCGAGCCTGCGTACCCGCGTCTCCTTCACCGTCGGCGTCGGCGAGCTCGGCGGCCTGCCGCTGGAGATCGACACCGCCAAGACGCACCTGGGGCGCGGCGAGACGATCGCCGACCTGGCCCGGGTCCTCACCCGCCAGGTCGCCGCGATCACCTGGCGCACCTCCGGTCAGGAGCGCATCGAGGAACTGGCGTCCGCCGCCACGGTGCCGGTGATCAACGCGCTGACGGATGAGTTCCACCCGTGCCAGATCCTCGCCGACCTGCAGACGGTGGCCGAGCACCGCGGTCCGCTGCCGGGCCGCGCGCTCACCTACGTGGGCGACGGCGCGAACAACATGGCGCGCTCCTACCTGCTCGGCGGCGCGACCGCCGGGATGCACGTCCGGGTCGCCTCCCCGGCCGGCTACCAGCCCGACCCCTCGATCGTGGCCCGGGCCCAGGAGATCGCCGCGCGGACCGGCGGCTCGGCCGCCGTGCTCGACGATCCCGCCGTGGCGGCCAAGGGCGCCGACGTCCTCGCGACCGACGTCTGGGTGTCGATGGGCATGACGGACGCTCCCGAGCGCACGGCCGCGCTGGCCGCCTACCAGGTCAACGGCGAACTGCTCGGGCTCGCCGCTCCGGACGCGATCGTGCTGCACTGCCTGCCCGCGCACCGCGGGCAGGAGATCACCGCGGCGGTGCTCGACGGCCCCGCCAGCGTGGTCTGGGACCAGGCGGAGAACCGGCTGCACGCGCAGAAGGCGCTGCTCGCCTGGCTGCTGGAGCGGGCTTGATGACGAACCAGCCCAATCCGGTCCGGCCGTCCACGCCGGCCACCAAGGCCGCGCGGCAGGCACGGATCGCGTCGATCCTGGCCCGTGAGCAGGTGCACTCGCAGGAACAGCTCGCGGGCCTGCTCAGCCAGTACGGCGGCATGCACGTCACGCAGGCCACGCTGTCGCGGGACCTGGACGAACTCGGCGTCGTGCGCCTGCGGGGCGCCGACGGCACGCTGGTCTACGCGCTGCCCGACGGCCCGCTCGGGCCGGGGTCCGCCACCGATCCGGGCCTCGGGGCCGACGACCTGGCGCCCCCCGCCGCGAGCGGCGAGCCGGATACCGCGGCGGGCGGCCCGGTCCTGACGGCGGTCGCGGGGCCGGCGGAGGACCCGTCCGCGCGGCTCGCCAGCGCGGCGGCGGCCAGCACCATGGCCCGGCTGATCCGGTACCTGAAAGAGCTGCTGACCTCCGCCGAGGCCAGCGCCAACCTCGTGGTGCTGCGCACCCCGGCGGGCGCGGCCCAGTTCCTCGCCTCGGCGATCGACCACGCCGCCTGGCCCGCGATCCTGGGCACGGTCGCGGGCGACGACACGGTTGTGGTCATCGCGCGCGATCCGGCGGGCGGCGACGCGCTGGCCGCCGAGTTCCTGGCCCTGGCCGACCGCCGCCGCTAGCCCGGACCCGTGCCGCCGCCGCGACCGGGGGTGACGCGAGTGGGAGCCAAGTGAAACAAGGGCCCGTTCGGGATGGCTTAAGGCCGTTTCCGGGGGCAGAGCGGCGGCCGGCCGGCTAGCTCAGCCCGAGGACCGCCGCCGGATCTGTCGCCCGGCGGGCGACACGCGGATACCTCGGGTTTCCTCCGAGTGACTGGCCGGAGGGGCGCGGGGCGGCCCGCGGCAAATAAGGTTGTAGCAACGGGGTCGATCATGTTGGAAGTGAGATAGGTGGGACAAATGGGAACGGGCGAGCAGTCGGCCGGCGGGCCGGCGACACGGTTGTGGGGCGGACGGTTCGAGGGCGGGCCCGCGGACGCGCTCGCGCGGCTGTCGCTGAGCGTGCACTTCGACTGGCGCCTGGCCAGGTACGACCTGCTTGCGTCCCGCGCGCACGCCCGCATGCTCCACCGGGCCGGGCTGCTGTCCGACGCCGAGGCCGACTCGATGCTCAGCGCCCTCGACGACCTGGACGAGGCGGTCGAGGAAGGCAGCTTCCGGCCGACGGTGGCCGACGAGGACGTGCACACCGCGCTGGAGCGGGGGCTGCTCGAGCGGCTCGGCTCGCTCGGCGGCAAGCTGCGGGCCGGCCGGAGCCGCAACGACCAGGTGGCCACCGACCTGCGACTGTACCTGCGCGATCACGCGCGGCTGATCGTCTCCCGGCTAGCCGAGCTGGAGACGGCGCTGATGGCCCAGGCCGAGTCGAGCGGCGACCTGCCCGCCCCCGGCATGACGCACCTGCAGCACGCGCAGCCGGTGCTCTTCGCCCACCAGCTCCTCGCCCACGTGCAGGCGTTCGCCCGGGACGTGAGCCGCCTGCGCGACTGGGACGAGCGGGCGTCGGTCAGCCCGCTCGGGGCCGGCGCGCTGGCCGGCTCCTCGCTGCCGATCGACCCCCGGCAGTTCGCCGCCGAGCTGGGCTTCGCCGCGGCGGCGGCGAACTCGATGGACGCCGTCTCTGACCGCGACTTCGCCGCCGAGTTCTGCTTCGCGGCCGCGCTGATCGGCGTGCACCTGTCCCGCCTCGGCGAGGAGATCGTGCTCTGGTCCTCGCAGGAGTTCGCCTGGATCGAGATCGACGACGCCTACGCGACCGGCTCCTCGATCATGCCGCAGAAGAAGAACCCCGATGTCGCCGAGCTGGCCCGGGGCAAGGCGGGACGGCTCATCGGCGGCCTCACCGGCCTGCTCACCACGCTCAAGGGCCTGCCGCTGACCTACAACCGGGACCTGCAGGAGGACAAGGAGCCGGTGTTCGACGCGGTCGACACGCTGCTCCTGGTGCTCCCGGCGATGGCCGGCCTGATCGCGACCCTGCGGGTCAACGGCAAGCGGCTGCGCGAGCTCGCCCCGGCCGGCTTCACGCTCGCCACGGACCTGGCCGAGTACCTGGTGCAGCGCGGCGTTCCGTTCCGCGAGGCGCACGAGATCGTCGGGCACCTGGTCGTCTGGTGCCAGGTGAACGACGTCGCGCTGGACGAGGTGTCCGACGACGACCTGGCCAAGGTCTCCGCGCACCTGACGCCGGACGTGCGCACGGTGCTGACCGTCGAGGGTGCGCTCGCCGCCCGCAAGGGGTTCGGCGGCACCGCTCCCGACCGGGTGGCCGAGCAACTGGTCGCGCTGCGCGGCACCGTCGACGACGGTGCCGCCTGGGCCGCGGCAGGCGGCGCCTGATCGCTGGGAGCATCCTTCCCCGGGATTTTTTTGACCGGCCGGCGCCCGAGGCGGCGCCGGCCTTGCTCGGCTGCGTCCTGGAACACGAGACTCCCGAGGGCCTGGTCGCGGTGGAACTCACCGAGGTAGAGGCCTACGCCGGCGACATCGATCCCGCGTCGCACGCGTACCGCGGTAAGACCGCGCGCAACGCGGTGATGTTCGGGCCGCCCGGCTTCGCCTACGTCTACTTCACCTACGGGATGCATTTCTGCGTGAACGTGGTCTGCCTTCCGGAGGGCACGGCCAACGCCGTTCTGCTGCGCGCGGGCCGGGTCATCGCGGGGGAGGACCTCGCCCGCCGCCGCCGCGCGAGCCGCCGCCCGGCACCGGAGGGGTCCGTCGTCCCGGCCGCGCGGCCGGTTCTCCCGGCCAGGGAACTGACCCGCGGGCCGGCCCGGCTCTGCCAGGCCCTGGCGATCGGCCGGGTGCGGAACGGCGCGGACCTGTGCGACCCGGCATCGCCGCTGCGCCTGCGCGGGGCGGACGGCCGCGGCGGAACCGGCGGAACCGGCGGGAAAGGCGCGGTAAGCGCCGGCCCGAGAGTGGGCGTGAGCGCGGGCGCCGAGACGAACTGGCGCTTCTGGCGCTCGGACGACGAGACGGTCTCGGCCTACCGTCCGTCCCAGCCGCGTGCCCCGCGGGTCCGCTCCGCCTCCTGAACTCACAAGCACAGAAGTTTTCAGACGCAACACGAGCTGCACACGTCCCGCTGACCACCTGAAACATCAATCTCGGTTTGGGTGGGTTAGAACCGGTATGCGGGCGGGTAAGAACCTCGATTTGACGGCACTTCGCGCTGGCCGTAGAGTTCATCTTGCCCCGAGGGGGACGGAACGCCGGAAGGCGGGCCGGGACCCGGGGGAGCCATCGAGGAGCTAGCTTCCGGCGGTCTTGCTTGGCCATCGTGCTCGCCAGAGCAGGTGTGTCGCCAGGCTGGCGGAGGATGTTCCTTGATGTCTGGAGGATCTGCTGTGCCGACTTCGCTACCTCCCGGAAAGCTTC
>DAHWEX010000801.1 GCA_027326205.1 Actinomycetota bacterium | reverse complement strand
GCGGCAGGCCGGCCGCTTCGAGCAGCGCCATCAGGTAGTGCGCGGCGAGCTGCTGGGTCGGCGACGGCTTCCACACCACCACGTTGCCGAGCAGGGCCGGCGCCGTCGGCAGGTTGCCCGCGATCGAGGTGAAGTTGAACGGGGTGATCGCCAGCACGAACCCCTCGAGCGGGCGGTACTCCATGCGGTTCCAGGTGCCGGGACTGGACGCGGGCTGCTCGGCGAGCAGTTGCCTGGCGAAGGCGACGTTGTACCGCCAGAAGTCGACCAGCTCGCAGACCGCGTCGATCTCGGACTGGAAGACCGACTTCGACTGGCCCAGGATCGTCGCGGCGTTGAGCGTCGCCCGCCAGGGTCCGGCGAGCAGGTCGGCGGCGCGGAGGAAGACGGCGGCCCGTTCGTCGAAGGGCAGCGCCCGCCAGGCCGCCGCCGCGCTGCCCGCGGCGGCGATGGCGGCGGCCACGTCCGCGTCGGTGGCGTTGGCCAGGTCGCCGAGGACGTGCCGGAAGTTATGCGGCTGCACGACCGCGATCCGCTCGCCCTGCCCCATGCCCTTGGTCCCGCCAATGGTCATGGGAAGCTCGGCGCGCTGGCCGGCGAGCTCCTTGATCTTGCCCCTGAGCACCTCGCGGTCCGCGCTGCCCGGCGGGTACTGCCGCACCGGCTCGTTGAACGGAGGGGGGACCCGCGTGACAGCATCCATGTTCGCGACCTTCCCCGCCGGCCGGGCCGGCTAACTCCCTAACTCCCCATCCAGGTACTGGAGCTCCTGAGTGGCGTACCAGGCCAGCTCGTGAGCCTCGGCCGAGTCGGCCGTGAAGGACGCGTCGTCGTCGCCGGCGTCGGCCGCGGCGATCGCGTCCGCCGCCGCCGCCACGTCGGTGACCGCCTCAAGGCCGTCGACGTGGCCCGAGGCGACGGCCTTGAGCGGGACCTCGGCGCTCACCGTGACGGCGGCCGGGTCATCGTCGTAGGCCTGCCAGCCGACCTGGGCGTCGGGGACGTCGACGGCGAGCACGACGCGGCGGCGCGGCGCGTCGGGGTCGGCGTCGAGCAGCCGGAGCGACTGCCGGGCGGCGGCGAGCATGGCGACGTACTCGAGTTCCTCGTCGTCACCGCTCGCGTAGGCCTCGCGCAGCGCCGGGGTGACCGCGTAACCGTCCAGCGGGGCCGGCCCCGCCTCGCCTTTCGCGAGGACGTCGGCCAGGCCCGGCAGCGTGGAGGGCAAGTAGACCCGCATGGGCTCCAACCTATCGGTTATCGCGACGGCCGGTCATCGCACTGGCCGGTTATCGCGCTGGCCGGCGCGGCTCGCCCACCGCGCTGACCACCAGCTCGACCGCGTCGGGCAGCGGCACGTGCTCCCACAGCCGGACCACGGTCCAGCCGGCCTGCCGCAGCGCCTCGTCGCCGGCACGGTCCCGCTCGACGTTCTTGACCAGCTTCGGCGACCAGTACCACTCGTTGCTCTTGGGTTTGGAGCCGTGCTCGGGGCAGGCGTGCCAGAAGCAGCCGTCGACGAACACGGCCACCTTGCGCCCGGTGAACGCGATGTCCGGCCGCACCCGGCGCAGCGGCAGGTCGAGCCGGAAGTCCTTGCGGTAGCGGTAGCCCATGGCGTGCAGCGCCGAGCGCAGCGCGATCTCGGGCTTGGTGTCGGTGCGCCGGTTGCCCCGCATGTTCGCCGCACGGCCCGGGTCCGATGCGTTCGGGTACGCCCTGCCCTTGGCCGCCGCCTGGACGGCCGACTTGCTCACGGCCGGCGCCTTCACGGCACCGGCCTTCACGGCGCCGGCGGCCTTCACGGAAGCGGGCTTCTTGGCCGCCTTGGCCGCCAGCCGCTTGGCACCGTCTTGCGAGGCTTGCTTCGCCACGCGGCAAAGCCTAGCCAGCGCCGCCACGCCCCGCCGGCCAACGGGCTGAAATGTCGGTGGGGGCGAGTACATCTAGTGCGCAAGCAGTTGCCGCTCAGTCATTCACCCGGGGGGGAAATCCAATGCCTGTCGAGGAATCCGCGATCCGGCTCGTCCCGCTGCCGGAGCTCTGGCCGCCGCTCCCGCAGGCCCGCGCGATGCCGTCGCCGCCGGAACAGGTCCCGGCGCTCGCCGCCGAGCAGGGCCCGCCGCTCCCCCGCCAGTTCGCGGTGCTCCTCGCCGAGGTGCTGGCCGGCGTCCGCCCGGCCCGCCAGGTGACGCCCTGGCTGTCCCAGCGCGGCACCCTTCACCTGCACCGGCTGCTGCCCCTGTTCCAGGGCGGTCATCAGCCCCGGGTGCTGCGCGTGCTCACCACCCGGCCAGCCCAGAACGTGGTCGAGATGACCATCATCGCGGTCATCGGTCCCCGCCCGCGTGCGCTGGCGGTCCGCCTGGAACATGGTGCGCACAGCCCACTGCCGCACGGTGCACAGCCACCGCGGTGGCTGTGCACCGACATAGAGGCGGCGTGAGGCGAGCTACCCGCGCGCCCCATGGCACTGCTTGAACTTCTTGCCTGACCCGCAGGGACACGGCGCGTTCCGCCCCACGTTCGCGAACAGGTCCTTGGCGGGCTCGCCGTGCCGCTCGACCCCGCCGTCCTCGGTGGGTGCCGAGTACTGCAGGTGCTGCGGCCGGCGCGGGGCCAGCGCCTCGGGCATCACCGGCTGGGGCCCGGTCGCCTGGACCGAGTCCTGGACCACCTCTTCGTCCGCCGGCGGCGCGGCGTGCGTGCCGCCGCTGCGGGTCGCCGCCACGCCCCGGCCCGCCGCCGTGGCGTGCCGCCGGCCGTCCGCGGCATGCCGGCCGCGTGGCCGTCCGGCTGACTGCGGCCCGCTTTCCCGTTTGCCGAAGGCGGCCGGCGGGGTCACCGGCGCCAGCGGTGGCGGCGGGACCGGCCGCGCGGGCCGAGCGGGCGCGACCGGGGCCGGGGCCTCGGCGGCTACCGCCTGCTGCGCGGGCACCTGCTGCGCCCCGCCCCCCGTGGTGACGCCCGGGAGGGTGCCGCCGAACGCGAGTTGCGCGCCAGCGCCGACCTCTTCGACGATCGGGTTCTCCTGGATCTCGAACTGCAGGTTGAAGAGGTTCCCGACCGACTCTTCCTTGATGCCGTCCATCATGGCGCTGAACATGTCGTAGCCCTCCCGCTGGTACTCGACCAGCGGGTCGCGCTGCGCCATCGCCCGCAGGCCGATGCCCTCGCGGAGGTAGTCCATCTCGTACAGGTGCTCACGCCACTTGCGGTCGAGGACCGACAGGACGACCCGCCGCTCGATCTCGCGCATCAGGTCGGGCGTGAGCTCTGCCTCACGCCGGTTGTACGCCTCCTGCGCGTTCTCCTGCACCATGTCGATGATCAGGTCCGCGGTGAGCCCGCCCTTGTCGCCGCCCGCCTCCTCGATCACCGTCTCGACCTTCAGCGTGATCGGGAAGAGCTGCTTGAACGCCCGCCAGAGCTTCTCGAGGTCCCACTCCTCCGGGTAGCCGTCGGCGGTGGCGGCGGTCACGTACGAGGCGGTGACCTCGTCGATCATGCCTCGGACCTGCGTGTGCAGGTCAGCGCCCTCAAGCACCTTGCGCCGCTCGCCGTAGATGACCGTGCGCTGCCGGTTGAGCACGTCGTCGTACTTCAGGACGTCCTTGCGGATCTCGAAGTTCTGCGACTCGACCTGCGTCTGGGCGGACCTGATCGCGCGGGACACCACCGAGTTCTCCACCGGGACGTCGGCCGGGATGTTGAGCCGGTCCATGATCGCCGCGACGCGGTCGGAATTGAACATCCGCATCAGGTCGTCTTCGAGCGACAGGTAGAACCGGGACTTGCCCGGGTCGCCCTGCCGCCCGGACCGGCCGCGCAGCTGGTTGTCGATCCGCCGTGACTCGTGCCGCTCGGTGCCGAGCACGTAGAGCCCGCCGGCCCCGACGACCTCCTCGTGCTCCGCCGCGACCGCCTCCTTGGCCTTGGCGAGCGCCTCCGGCCACGCGGCCTCGTACTCCTCCGGGGTGTCGACCGGGGACAGGTTCCGGCGATGGAGTTCCTGGTCGGCGATGAAGTCGGGGCTGCCGCCGAGCATGATGTCGGTGCCGCGGCCCGCCATGTTCGTCGCGACCGTGACCGCGCCGAGGTGCCCGGACTGGGCGACGATCATCGCTTCCTGCTCGTGGTACTTGGCGTTCAGCACGTGGTGCTGGATGCCGCGCCGCTTGAGCATCACCGACAGGCGCTCGGACTTCTCCACGCTCGTGGTGCCGACCAGGACCGGCTGCCCCTCGGCGTGGCGCTCCGCGATGTCCTCGACGACCGCCTCGAACTTGGCCTGCTCGGTCTGGTAGACCACGTCCGTCTCGTCGGCGCGGATCATCGGCCTGTTGGTCGGGATCGGGACGACGCCGAGCTTATAGATCTGCATGAACTCGGACGCCTCGGTCATCGCCGTGCCGGTCATGCCGGCGAGCTTGTCGTAGAGGCGGAAGTAGTTCTGCAGGGTGATCGTCGCGAACGTCTGGTTCTCGTCCTTGATCTGCACGCCTTCCTTGGCCTCGATGGCCTGGTGCATGCCCTCGTTGTACCGGCGGCCGTGCAGGATGCGGCCGGTGAACTCGTCCACGATCAGGACCTCGCCGTTCATCACGACGTAGTCCTTGTCCCGCTTGAACAGTTCCTTGGCCTTGAGCGCGTTGTGCAGGAACGACACGAGCGGCGTGTTCACCGGGTCGTACAGGTTGTCGATGCCCAGCCAGTCCTCGACCTTCTCGACACCGCTCTCCAGGATGCCGACGGTCTTCTTCTTCTCGTCGACCTCGTAGTCGCCGTCCTGAAGTTCCTCGTCCTTCATCCGCCGCAGCTTGGGCACGATCTTGGCGAACTCGGTGTACCAGCGGGAGTTCTGCTCGGCCGGGCCCGAGATGATCAGCGGCGTCCGCGCCTCGTCGACAAGGATCGAGTCGACTTCGTCGACGACCGCGAAGTTGTGGCCGCGCTGCACGCACTCTTCCAGTGACCACGACATGTTGTCACGCAGGTAGTCAAAACCGAACTCGTTGTTCGTCCCGTAGGTGACGTCGGCCGCGTAGGCCTTGAGCCGGTCGGCCGGCGTCATCTCGGCCAGGATCACCCCGACCTCGAGGCCGAGGAAGCGGTGCACCCGGCCCATCCACTCCGAGTCGCGCTTGGCCAGGTAGTCGTTGGTCGTGACGACGTGCACGCCCTTGCCGGACAGCGCGTTCAGGTAGGCGGGGAACACGCCGGTGAGCGTCTTGCCCTCGCCCGTGCGCATCTCGGCGATGTTCCCGAGGTGCAGCGCCGCGCCGCCCATGAGCTGCACGTCGAAGGCGCGCTGCCCGAGCGTACGCCGCGCCGCCTCGCGGACGGTGGCGAACGCCTCGGGGAGGATGTCGTCGAGCGACTCACCGTCGGCGAGCCGCTGCTTGAACTCGTCGGTCATCGCACGCAACTCGGCGTCGCTCATCGCGACGAAGTCGTCCTCAACGGAGTTGACCTGCTCGCTGATCCGCTTAAGTTGACGCAGGATCTTGCCCTCGCCGGCGCGAAGGATGCTATCTAGGATCGAAGGCACTTGTCGTCGTGCTCCTTGCGGCAGTCTCGAACTCTTCTCCCTGGCGCACGGGCTGACGTACGGGCCAGCCGAACCTCGCAGGCAGGCCAGGAAGGAAGTGCTCGCTCATCGGGACGTATGTTCAACGAACAGGTTTCATCTGCCATCGTAGGCGAGATGGGGGCCGGCTACCGAGTCCCGACCCCTGTTGCGGTATTTTCGTGACAACCTCAGCATAGGCAGGACTGGGTTCGAGGAGGAGTACGTGGCCGAGCAGGCAACAGACACCGTGACCGGCGCGGGTGCCGTGGCTGGCACGGGCGCGGCGTCGACGGTGCCGCACGGCACTGCGCCGCACTCGGAGCACAACCCGGGCAGGCCGATCTCCTGGGTTGGCACCAGCATCACCATCGTCGGGTTCATCATCGGCGGCGTGGCGTTCTTCCCGAAGCCGAACTGGTACCTGTTCTGGGCGGGCGCTGCTGTCGCCATCGTCGGCTGCCTCATTCTCCTGTTTTCCAAGGCCATGTCCGAGGACTGGTACTAGAGACAACGTCAGCGGGTACCGAGCCGTTCCCCGGCGGGGACGGCTTACCCGCATGCGGCGGGACCCCCGCCCGGGGCATCCCGGCATCCGCGCTGGGCACTGGAATGTCCGACCTGGCGGCTACAGTCATGGCGTGGAACAACCAGCCGCCGCCGTTCGGGACAGTGACGCAGCAGCCGGGACGGACGCCGAAGGGCCGTCCCCGCGCGGGGCAACGGCGCTGAGCGCCGATGACGTGCGGCGGCTCACGCTCTACGCCCAGGGGTTTCTCGGCGCGGCCGCGAAGCGGGGCGGCGTGGGCGGGGTGCTGCGGCGGGTGAGCGCCGTGCAACTCGACACGATCTCGGTGCTGGCGCGGTCGCACGAGCTTGTCGCGTACGGGCGGCTCGGGGCGACCGGGCGGGACGCGGTGGAGCGGGCGTACTGGCCCGCCACGGGAAAGCCGACGACGTTCGAGTACTGGGCGCACGCCGCCTGCATCCTGCCGGTCGCGGACTGGCCGTACTACGCCTGGCGGCGGCGGGCCATCACCGCCCGCGGGCAGCGGTGGCACCAGGTCTCCGAAGCGACCTGCGAGCAGGTGCTCGCCCGGCTGCGCGACGAGGGACCGCTGACCGCGACCCAACTCGGCGGCGCGAAGGCGGGCGGCCCCTGGTGGGACTGGTCGGAGGTGAAGATCGCCGCCGAGTGGCTGCTGGACACCGGGCGGGCGGTCTGCGTGCGCCGCACCGGCTGGCGGCGCGTCTACGACCTGCCCGAGCGGGTCATCCCCAAGGAACTGCTCGACCACGAGCCGAGCGACGCCGAGTGCCTGTGCTACCTGGCCGGCACGGCCGCGCGGGCGCTCGGCGTGGCCACCCACGCGGACTTCGTCGAGTACCTGCGCCTGAACGAGCACGGCCTGCGGGTGCGCAGCGGCCCCGCGCTCGACGAGGCAGCGGCGGCGGCCGGCCTGGTCCACGTGACCGTGCCCGGCCCCAAGCGCGCCGTCACGGCCTGGGCCGACCCGGCCGCGCTCGCGTGGCTCAGCGCGGGCGGCCGGGGCACGCACCGCACGGCGCTGCTGTCCCCGTTCGACTCGCTGATCTGGGACCGGAAGCGGACGCTGCGGATGTTCGGCTACCGGCACCTGTTCGAACCCTATGTGCCGAAGCACAAGCGCGAGCGCGGCTACTTCACCATGCCCCTGCTGGCCGGCGGCCAGATCGCCGGCTGGGTCGACCCCGGCCGCGATGGCAAGACCCTCCTGGCCAAGAACGTCCTGCTGGAAAAGCCGTCCGCCGTCGCCCCCATGGCCCGCGCCCTGACGGAGGCGGCCGACTGGGTCGGCTGCACGCATGTAGTCACCGAACGAGTTGAGCTGTCGGCCCTGGCCCAGCCGCTCGCCAGCGCCTTGCGAGCCCTCGGAGTCTGACTGCGGCACAGCGTTAAAGATCGTCCGAAAAGATCTATGGCGTTTCGGCCCCCAGGAGGGCCGGAAAGCCATAGATCTTCGATAGGGGAACGGTCCGGGCTTGACCTGGCGGCGCTAGCTGATCTCGATGAGCTTTTCGCGGACCGCGATCATCACGGCTTCCATGCGGGAGTGGATCTGCAGTTTTTCCAGGATGTTGCGGACGTGGTTCTTGACCGTGTTCTCCGAGATGAACAGCTCCTTGGCGATGTCGCGGTTGTTCAGGCCGCGGGCGACCAGGCGGAGCAC
>DAHWEX010000773.1 GCA_027326205.1 Actinomycetota bacterium | reverse complement strand
TAGCAGATGTCGTCCGAGCCGGGGGCCCGCATCCGCGGGAACTTCTCGCGCAGCGCGCCCGCCACGTCGGCCGCCTCGTCGATCGCGAGCGTGGTCTGCATGAGGTAGGCGACCTTGGACGGGTCGTCCACCGAGAGCCGGGCGACGTCGTCGGCGCTCTGCACCAGGACCGTCGAGTCCGGCGCCTCGCCGAGCGTGCCCTCGACCTCCTCGTGGCCCGCGTGCCCGATCAGCGCGACCGTGTAGCCCTCCCGGGCGAAGCGCCGGGCCTCGGCGTGCACCTTGGAGACCAGCGGGCAGGTGGCGTCGATCACCGACAGGCCGCGGTCGGACGCGTCGGAGCGCACCGCGGGCGACACGCCGTGCGCGGAGAACACCACCGTCGCGCCGTCCGGCACCTCGTCGAGCTCGTCGACGAACACCGCGCCGCGCTGCTCCAGGTCGGAGACCACGCGGGTGTTGTGCACGATCTGCTTGCGGACGTAGACCGGCGCGCCGCGCATCTCGAGCGCCCGGTCGACGATCTCGATCGCCCGCTCGACGCCGGCGCAGAAGGACCGGGGGCCGGCCAGCAGCACGGTCCGGGCCTGGCAGGCGGCGGCCCACTTCTCGGCCACGGGCGCGGCCCTGCGCAGCGACCGCAGCGCCGCGAGGCCGCCGCTCACCAGGCCGGGTCCGATCCCGGCGTCGGAGACCGCCCGGATCACCGCGACCGGGTGGCCCGGCCCCGACCGGTCCTTGACCGCGGCCACGAGGGCGGCCGACTCCATGTCGGCAGCGAGGGAGCCGTCCACGGCCAGCCCGGACCGTTCGGAAGACTTCACTAGTCTCCGCACCGTGCGCAGACGGCCCGCGCGGGCGCTCAGCCCGGCGCGGCGGAGCTCCGCCGCGAGCAGTTCCGCGCCGGGGAGCGCGACCGTGGTCTCGCCGTCGCTCACCTCGGTCGCCACGACCAGGTCACCGGGGTGCAGGTCAGCGGTCAGGCTCGCCGCCGTGCCCATGACGGCCACTCCGCTGCCGAACGGTCCGTGCTGGCCCTTGGCAGCGGATTTCTTCGCCCGGGTGGCGCCCATGCCGGTGTGCACCACCCGGCTATCCGGCCGGGTGAGGCCGCGCCGGACGGCGCTCGCCTCAAGCAGCAGCGGGGCGAGGACGAGCAGGCCCGGTTTTGCAGACTCGGGCGCAGCCCCCTCCTCGGGGTGAACGGTCTCGATCTGGTCCGCGGCCGCCATCGGCGGCTGCGGAATTGTCTCAGTCATAAGCGGAACCCCTTACGTATCTGCCGAGCGCGGAGAGCGGGAACGCCAGCCGGTACAGGTGGTAGTTCAGGTAGAAGTCGCGCGGGAATCCCGTCCCGGTGTAGTAGGGCTCGTCCCACGTGCCGTCCGGCCGCTGCGTGCCGGCCAGCCAGCGGATGCCGCGCTCGACGGCCTGGCCGTCCCGTTCGCCCGCCGCGAGCAGGGCCAGCAGCGCCCACGCGGTCTGGCTGGCGGTGGACGCGCCCCTGGCGGACCACGCCCCGGGGTCGTCGTAGGAGCGGAGGTCCTCGCCCCAGCCGCCGTCGTCGTTCTGCACCCGTTCCAGCCAGGCGACGGCCCGGCGGATCTGCGGCTTGCCCGGCTTGACGCCGGCGGCGATCAGCGCGGGGACGACCGCGCCGGTGCCGTAGAGGTAGTTCGCGCCCCAGCGGCCAAACCAGGAGCCGTCGGCCTCCTGGTTCTTCAGCAGCCAGGTGACGCCGCGGCGGCACGCGGTCTCGGCGGCCAGGCCCTCGGCGGCGAACGCCTCGACGATGTGCGCGGTGACGTCGGCGCTCGGCGGGTCGATCACCGCGCCGAAGTCGCAGAACGGGAGCTTGTTGACCAGTTCCCTGGTGTTGTCCGCGTCGAACGCGCCCCAGCCGCCGTCCTTGCACTGCATGCCCTCGAGCCAGCGCAGGCCGCGCCGACAAGCCGCGCGGTTCTCCGCGGTGCGCTCCGCCAGGTCGAGCCTGCGCAGGGCGAGGATCACCTCGGCGGTGTCGTCGGTGTCGGCGTAGTTGTCGTTCTCGAACTCGAATGCCCAGCCGCCGGGTGCGATGCCGGGGCGGCGGACCTGCCAGTCGCCCTTCTGCCTGATCTCCTCGTCCAGTACCCAGTGCGCGGCCCGGGTGAGCGCCTCGTCGTCTGGCGCGAGGCCCGCGTCTGCCAGCGCGATCATGGTCAGCACGGTGTCCCAGACCGGGGACTGGCACGCCTCGAGGCTGCGCATGCCGTTCTCCCGGATCGTGAAGCCCTCCAGGCCGTCGATGGCCTTCTTCACGATCGGGTGGTCCAGGCCGTAGCCCATCAGGTGCAGCGCCATGATCGAGTACACCCACGGCGGCTGGATCCCGCCCCAGCCGCCGTCGTCCTCCTGGTGCTCGACGATCCAGCGCTCGGCCTTCGCCAACGCGGCGCGGCGCAAGGAGCGCAGCGGCCGGCGCTCGTAGCGGTGCAAGAGCCGGTCGAG
>DAHWEX010000539.1 GCA_027326205.1 Actinomycetota bacterium | reverse complement strand
GGCGATCTCGTTGGCGGTGTAGGAGGTGCCCTCGATCGGCGTGTTTTCCGAGACGGCCTGATCGGAGATGCCCGGCGTCACGTACAGGCCGAACTTCAGCCCGAGGCTGTGCACGTAGTTCGCGACGACCTCGATGCCGTTGGTCGAGCCGCTGGGCGGGAACTCGCTCGCGTTCGTCACCCAGCGGCCGTAGGAATCGACATCCGGGCCCTGGCCGCCCGGGCAGTCATACCAGAAGTCGTCCTGGTTGACGTAGACGTAGCCATCCGCGGCCAGCCCGCTGGACTTCAGGGCGCTGGCCTCGGCCTCGTCCTTGGCGGTCGACGGGTTGTAGGCCACGTCGTTCCAGGTGCTCCAGCCCATCAGCGGGGCGCTGACGGCTATCCCGTTGTCCTCTGCCAGCGCCCGCGGTGACGCCGTCACCGCTGCCAGCCCCATTCCCGCGGTGATGACCAGCGCCGTCGCCAGCGCCGCCCATCGTGATCGTGGTCGCATCGATCCTCCATCCAGGAAGAACGCTCGGCAGGCACCTTCGCCGCCGCACCACGTCGCACGGCGGGACCCGCCGCCCGATGCCACCAGGCGCTCGCCACAGACGATGAACCACAGTTCTTACCAAGTCAACACCTGTATCGATTCAAATTTTCTCAGACTGTTGCATCAACTACCGCACATTTACCGGAGCGCTCACCTCCACGAGGCTTGCCGTGCCGTCGCCCGGAATGCCGAAATAAGCCTTGACCAGTAAAAACTCGCCGGGAAGGCAACGCGTAGCGCTGTGATGTTTCATAACAATTCAGAAGCGTAAACGCCTCGCCTTCTTGACACCCGCGTGTTATTCGTTGATAGATTCTGGTCACGTTTCGTTCAGTCCTCTGAGCGGCCCGAGGTTCCCATACGTTCACATGAGGAGTCGCCATGACAGATACACCCGCAACCCCTGCCAGATCCGGAGTTTTTCCCCGGCGCTCTGCACTCAAGGGGCTGGCCGCGGCCGGCGGGCTGGCCGCGGTCTCTGGTGCCCTGGCCGCGTGCAGTAGCAGCAGCACGAACTCGGGCGCGTCCTCATCCTCATCCTCATCGGCTGGCGGCAGCATCAGCTTCGGCTCGAATTACTCCGACCCGGCGCCCAAGCAGGCCTTCGCGTCGCTCATAGCGGGTGCGCAGAAAGCGACAGGCGTGAAGGTCGCGATTAACACCGTTGACCACAACACGTTTCAGAACGACATCACGTCGTACCTGCAGGGCACGCCGAACGACCTGGCGACCTGGTTCGCCGGGTACCGCATGCAGTACTTCGCGGCTCAGGGACTCCTCGAGCCCATCGACGACGTGTGGACCAAGATCGGCGGCAACTTCGACGCCGCTACCACAGCGCTGTGCAAGGGCCTTGACGGGCACTTCTACTTCGTCCCGATCTACAACTACCCGTGGGTGGTCTTCTACAACAAGAGCACGTTCGCGTCGAAGGGGTACACCGTCCCGACCACGTGGGATCAGATGATCACGCTGGCCAAGACCATGCAGAAGGACGGGCTGATCCCGTTCGCCTTCGCCGACAAGGACCTGTGGCCGGCCCTGGGCACGTTCGACATCCTGGACCTGCGGATCAACGGCTACGACTACCACATCAGCCTGATGCACAACGAGGCGCACTGGACCGACCCCCAGGTCACCGCCGTGTTCGATCAGTGGCGCGAGCTGATGCCCTACCTGCAGTCCGGCGCGAACGGCCGCATCTGGGAAGACGGCTCCAAGACGCTGGAGAGCAAGCAGGCCGGGATGATGTTCCAGGGCACGAACCAGATCGCCGCCCAGTACGTCAGCGATAACAAGAACCTCAGCGACCTGGCCTTCTTCGAGTACCCGGAGATCAACCCGGCGTACGGCCAGGACTACATGGACGCCCCGATGGACGGGTTCGTCCTGCCCGCCAAGGCCAAGAACAAGGCCGCCGCGAAGACGGTGCTCGAGTACATCGGCACCGGCCCGGCGGAATCGGCCTACCTGAAGTACGACGAGTGGGACGTCGGCCTGGTCAACGGACTCCAGGTGCCTAGCTACAACCAGGTGCAGAAGACCTCGGTGCAGATGATCTCCTCGCAGAAGGCCGTGTCGCAGTTCGGCGACCGCGACACCGACCCGGCGATGGCCGCCGCCGCCGAGGCGGCGATCCAGCAGTTCATCGCCAGTCCTACCGCCTCGACGATCAAGTCGATCCAGAGCAGCCTGGCGGCGCAGGCGAAGACCATCTTCTGACCGTGAGCGTTAACCGAACCGCCTGGCCGGCGAGACGACGTCGCCGGCCAGGCGGCCGCCGTCGGCGGCTCTCCCGCGTGGACCTGCTGGTCGTGATCGCGATGCTCGCGGTCCCGGTGCTGGCTGACCTGGCGTTCATCTGGGGGCCCGCGCTCACCTCCGTCGCCCTGTCCTTCTTCCAGTGGAGCGGCGTGGGCGGAGTGCGGCTGCGCTCGTGCCGGGTGAGCACCTTCATCCCTGACAACGGCTGCTTCTTCGGAGTGCAGAACTACCATCAGGCCGCGACGGTGTACCCGCCGTTCTGGCCGGCGGTCGAGCACAATGTCATCTGGCTGCTGGTCTTCACCCTGGTCGCGACCCCGCTGGGCATGCTGTTCGCGGTGATCATCGACAGCGGCATCCGCGGCGGCCGTGCCTACCAGACCGTGCTGTTCCTGCCGGTGATGCTGTCGCTGGCGCTCATCGGGATCATCTGGGAGTTCGTCTACTCGCCTAACTACGGGCTGATCAACACGATCATCGGGCACAACACGAACGCGAACCTGATCGACTGGCTTGGCAACCCGCGGCTGAACTTGTGGGCGGTGCTGGTCGAGGCGTCGTGGCGGCAGGCGGGGTACGTGATGGTGCTGTACCTGGCGGGGTTGAAGTCGGTCGACTCGTCCCTGCGGGAGGCGGCGATCGTGGACGGCGCGAACCCCTGGCAGAGCTTCTGGCGGGTGATCTTCCCGGCCATGAAGCCGATCAACATCATCGTCTTGGTCGTCACGGTCATCGAGTCGCTGCGCGCCTTCGATCTCGTCTACATCACCAACCAGGGCACCAACGGACTGCAACTGCTGTCCTCGCTCATTACCAGCAACATCGTGGGCGAGGTCTCCCGGATCGGCTTCGGCTCCGCCCTGGGCGTCGTCCTGCTGGTGATCTCGCTGGTTCCCATCTCCATCTTCCTCTACCAGACGTTCGGACGGAGAGAAGCCTGATGCCGCCGCGTCGTCCCGGCCGGATCGCCGCCTACGGGCTGATGATCGGTGCCTCGGTCCTGTGGGTTGTCCCCCTCCTGTTCGCGCTGTACATCTCGTTCCGCCCGTACAGCGAGACATCGCAGTACGGCTACGTCTCCCTGCCGCATCACCTGACGCTGAGCAACTACATCGACGCCTGGACCCAGGCGGACCTGCCGCGCTTCTTCATCAACTCAGTGGAGATCACGGTGCCGGCGGTCATCCTCACGTTGTTCCTGGCGTCAATGGTCGCGTTCGTCGTCGTCCGGGTCGATATCAAGATCAACGTCGCCCTGCTGCTAGTGTTCACGGCGGGCAACCTGCTGCCGCAGCAGGTGATTATCACCCCGCTGTACCGCCTCTACCTCCTCATCCCGCTGCCGGGCTTTATCAGCTCCAGCGGCCTGCTTTACGACTCGATCGCCGGCCTCATCGTGATCAACGTCGCATTCCAGACCGGATTCTGCGTCTTCGTGCTAAGCAACTACATGCGCACAATACCGGGCGAAATGTACGAAGCCGCCCAGGTTGACGGCGCGTCGATGTGGTCCCGTTACTGGCGGCTGACTATGCCGCTGTGCCGGCCCGCCCTAGCCGCGCTCGCCACCCTCCTGACCACTTGGATATACAACGACTTCTTCTGGGCGATCACCCTCATGGTGACCGGCAGCAAGCGCCCGATCACCTCGGCACTCGCCAACCTGCAGGGACAGTTCATCTCCAACCAGAACCTGATCGCCGCGGCCGCCGTGATGGCGGCGATCCCCACGCTGGTCGTCTACGTCCTGCTGCAAAAGCAGTTCATCGCCGGGCTGACCCTCGGCGCGACGAAGGGCTAGGTTATTCCATATGGCTCACTGGTCATCCGCAAGAGGTCAAAGTGTCATAGTAAATTAGATCCGAACATTTCCTCACAGTCGCGGGCTACTGAGCGTTCTGCTCGATCTTGCGCGGCAGTCTCCCGGACAAGGGCAAATCCGTGGTGGCTAAGAGCGGGCTCCGTGGTGGCTGAAAACGGCGACGGGAAAGTATGGTGAACGTTGATAGAACCAACTGAGGTGAACCCAAGTATGCTTCCAGCGCAGCGACAGGACCAGATTCTGGCGGAGATCGAGCGGTCCGGGGGCGCTCGCATCGTCCAGCTAGCGGAACTGCTCGGGGTGTCGGACATGACGGTGCGCCGCGACATCGACGTGCTGGCCGCGCGGGGTCTCGTGCAAAAGGTGTACGGCGGGGCCACGGTTCGCCCGCAGGGCACCAGCGACGAGCCCGGATTCGAGGCCAAGTCATGCCGGGAGCCGGCGGCGAAGGAACTGATCGCCGCCGCGGCGGCGGCGCTGGTCCAGCCCAAGGCGACCATCGCTGTCAGCGCCGGGACGACAACCTACGCTGCCGCCGCATATCTGGCGCGGATACCGCAGCTCACGGTTGTCACCAACTCTGTCAGGGTCGCGGATTACCTGCACTCCAACGGGGAGTCGTCCCAGACGATCCTGCTCACCGGCGGCCTGCGGACCCCATCGGATGCACTCGTCGGGCCGATCGCCGTCCAGACCATCAGCGACCTGCACGTTGACCTGCTGCTCATGGGCGTACACGGGATGGACCCGGTGTCTGGCTTCACTACCCCCAACCTCATGGAAGCCGAGATGAACCGGGCGATGGTGGCCTCGGCGGGCCGCTTGGTGGTGCTGGCCGACCATACCAAGTGGGGCGTCATCGGACTGTCGGCGATGGCGGCACTGGCCGACGCTAACGTCCTGGTGAGTGACTCAGGGCTGCCACCGGAAGCGTGCGAGGTGATCGAGGCAACCGTTGGGGAGCTCATCATCGCCGACCGGCAGGGTTCGGGCAGCGCGGATTCAGTGGCGCTGTGAGCCGGTTGGCTTCGGGTCGTCGCAGGCCGGTGGCGGACCTATTGAGCGTTGTTTTGGTCGGCCGGGACGGAAGGTGGCGACGCTCCCCAGGCGCACTCGAGAGCCGCCTGGCGCCGGCCCCGGGCACCCGATCCTGCCATGAGCCGTTCGACCTCGCTGACAGTCGCCGGAGCATGACCTCGCCAAGCGAGACGACGTGGAAGCGGCATTCCGCAGCCGGGCGGAGCCGAAGGGTGCAATCAACCGGAGCGCTGGTCACCGCGTCACCGCCCCAGCCGCCTGACGGGCCTGCGCGGCCATTGTCGGACCTAAGCCATAGGCTGGCGTGGCCCCCTGGGGG
>DAHWEX010000753.1 GCA_027326205.1 Actinomycetota bacterium | reverse complement strand
CAGGCGGGCGAGGGCCTCGGCCAGGATGGCCTCGCCGTCGGAGTCGGAGCGGCGCTCCTTCACGTAGGCCAGGTGGGTCTTGTAGGGCTCGACGCGCGGCGGGGCCGGCGGGTTGGCCTGGTCCTGGCCGGCCGGGAAGCCACACCGGGGGCACTCCCACTGGTCCGGGATGGCGGCGTCGGACGCGAAACTCGGCCGGGTCTCGTGCCCGTTGGAGCACCAGAACGACACCCAGACGCGGGGAGCGGCCTCACCGCGCTCCGCCTCACCCATGGGACCGGCGCCCACCCTGCTTCCGCGAATCGCGCTACCGCTGCTCACAGACCACCTCGCATCGCTGCATCGCTGACTTGCTACCTACCTCAATGGGCCCGCTCAAGGATGAGCGGGAAAATCAAAACCTGGCGTGCACTTCATTTCACCACCGGATCCGGCGGCGTGCGGCGTGAACGCTCAGACCCGCGCGGCCGTGCTCAGTGGTTGACGAGCCAGCCGAGGGCCACGGCGCACACAAACCAGAGCACGCCGAAGAAGATGGTGATACGGTCCAGGTTCCGCTCAACCACCGACGACGACCCGAGGGTCGAGGAGACACCGCCGCCGAACAGGTCAGACAGGCCGCCGCCCTTGCCCTTGTGCAGGAGAACGAGCAGGATCATCACGAGCGACGTGATGATCAGGATGACCGAAAGCGCGATCTCCACCGGTGTGTCTTCTTTCCCTTTGGTGCTCTTTGCGGAGCCCTGCCGCAATGGTCGGCTTGCTTGCTGCTGACGTCAATACCCGCGGTGCCCCGAAAGCCCTGTCGCCAGGTCTATTGTCCCGGCCGGCATTTCAGCGGCTACTCGCCTGCTCACGATACCGGCAGATCGCGGCGAACTGACCGGCGTCGAGGCTCGCGCCGCCGACGAGGACACCGTCCACGTCCTGCTCCGCCATGATGGACGCGATGTTATCGCCCTTCACGGACCCTCCGTAAAGGATACGCAACCCGGCCGCGGCTTCGCCTCCTGCCACGCCCGAAATGTGCGCCCGGATCGCGGCGGCCATCTCCTGCGCGTCGCCGGGCGAGGCGACCTCGCCGGTGCCGATCGCCCAGACCGGCTCGTAGGCGATCACCATCGAGGCGACCGCCTCCGCGGAGACCCGCGCGAGCGAGCCCTCGAGCTGCGTGAGGACGTGCTCGACGTGCGTGCCCGCCTTGCGCACCTCCAGGGGCTCCCCCACGCACAGGACCGGCGTGACGGACACCGCGAGCGCGGCCCTGACCTTGGCGTTGACGACGTCGTCGCCCTCGTTGTGGTACTGCCGCCGCTCGGAGTGCCCGCACAGCACGTACGAGCAGCCGAGCTTGGCCAGCATCGGCCCGGAGATCTCGCCGGTGTAGGCGCCCTTCTCGTGCGGTGAGATGTCCTGGGCGCCGTACACGAGCTTCAGCTTGTCGCCGTCGATCAGGGTCTGCACCGAGCGCAGGTCGGTGAACGGCGGCAGCACCGCCACTTCGACGTGCCGGTAGTCCTTGTCGCTCAGGCTGAACGCGAGCTTCTGGACCAGCGCGATCGCCTCGAAGTGGTTGCAGTGCATCTTCCAGTTGCCGGCGATCAGCGGCAGCTTCTTGCTGTTATCACTCACGTTCAGGATCAGGCTCCGTCGTCGGACCGTTTGCTGTCAGTGCGGTAAAGATAGTGGATCGCTGGGCGCGCTGTTCCTCTCCCCGGGGAATGATCCCCCCGGAGACCCCCCAAATCATGGGGGAGTCCCTCCCCAAAAGCACGGGGAGTCCCTCCACTGTCCCCATAGCCGCCCCCTCGCCGGGACAAGCCAGGGACGGCGCCTGCGGCGCCGGGGACGTAGCTGGTGGTTGCGGTTTCCGGTCCGCTGCGTCCCCGGGCTTCGCAGGCATCGCGCAGGCTACGCCTCCAGGGCCGTGAGGCCGGGGAGGGTCTTGCCCTCCAGGTACTCCAGGCTCGCGCCGCCGCCGGTCGAGATGTGCCCGAACGACGACTCGTCCAGCCCGAAGGACCGCACCGCCGCGGCGGAGTCACCGCCGCCGACCACGGTCAGCCCGTCGACCTTGGTGAGCGCCTCGGCGACCGCGCGGGTGCCGGCCGCGAACGCGGGGAACTCGAACACGCCCATCGGCCCGTTCCAGAACACCGTCCTGGCGTCCGCCAGCTTCGCCGCGAACAGCTCGCGCGACTCCGGGCCGATGTCCAGGCCCATCTGCCCGGCGGGGATGGCGTCCGCGGCGACCACCGTCGGCGCCGCGTCGGCGGCGAACTGCGGCGCTACCACGATGTCGGTTGGCAGGACGATCTCGACGCCGCGCTCGGCCGCGCTGGCCAGGATCTCCTTGCACGACTCGATGTGGTCGGGCTCGAGCAGCGAGGTGCCGACCTCGTGGCCGAGGGCCGCGAGGAACGTGTACGCCATGCCGCCGCCGATCAGCACCCGGTCGGCCAGGCCGAGCAGGTTGCCGATGACGCCGAGCTTGTCCGACACCTTCGACCCGCCGAGCACCACCACGTAGGGATGCGCCGGGTCCTGCGTGAGCCGCCGCAGCACGGCCACCTCGGCGGTGACGAGGTCGCCGGCGGCGTGCGGGAGCAGCCTGGGCAGGTCGTAGACCGAGGCCTGCTTGCGGTGCACCACGCCGAACCCGTCGCCCACGTACACGTCGCCAAGCTTGGCCAGCTCCGCGGCCAGACGGCCCCGTTCGGCCTCGTCCTTAGCGGTTTCCGCGGGCTCGAAGCGGACGTTCTCCAGAAGCGCGACGTCGCCGTCGGCCAGCCCCGCGACCGTCGAGGTCGCGGACTGGCCGACGAGGTCGGTCGCGAAGGCGACCGGCTTGCCGAGCAGTTCGGCGAGCCGGCCCGCGACGACGCGCAGCGACGGGCCGCCCGTCGCGCGCTCGGCGAAGTCCTCGCCCTTCGGGCGCCCGAGGTGGGCCATGACGATGACCCGGGCACCGCGGTCCGCGAGCTTCTTGATCACCGGCAGCGAGGCGCGGATGCGCCCGTCGTCGGTGATCTGGCCGCTGCCCGACTTGTCGAGGGGAACGTTCAGGTCAGACCGCACGAGGACACGCCGGCCGGCGACCTCGATGTCGTCGATGCTCTTCATGGATGAATCGCCCGCTTCCGGCTAGCCCAGCCGAGACGCGACGAGCGCGGTGAGGTCGACCAGGCGGTTGGAGTAGCCCCACTCGTTGTCGTACCAGCCGAAGACCTTCACCTGGTTGCCGTAGGCCATGGTGATCGAGGCGTCGAACGTGCAGGACGCGGGGGCGCCGACGATGTCCGAGGAGACGATCGGGTCTTCGGTGTAGACCAGGACGCCCTTGAGCGGGCCCTCCGCGGCGGCCTTGAACGCGGCGTTGACCTCGTCCTTGCTCGCCTCCCTGCCGAGCTCGACGACCAGGTCGGTGATCGAGCCGGTGATCACCGGGACGCGCAGCGAGTAGCCGTCCAGCTTGCCCTTGAGCTCCGGGATGACCAGCGCGGTGGCCTTCGCGGCGCCGGTGGAGGTCGGGACGATGTTCTGCGCGGCGGCGCGGGCCCGGCGCAGGTCCTTGTGCGGGCCGTCCTGCAGCATCTGGTCCTGCGTGTAGGCGTGCACGGTGGTCATGAGGCCCTTGACGAGGCCGAAGTTCTCCAGCAGGACCTTGGCCATCGGCGCCACGCAGTTGGTGGTGCAGGAAGCGTTGGAGATGATGGAGTGGCTCGCCGGGTCGTACTTCTCGTCGTTGACGCCCATGACGATGGTGATGTCCTCCTCCTTGGCGGGGGCGGAGATGATCACCTTCTTGGCGCCGCCGGCGAGGTGCGCCTTGGCGGCCGGGCCGGTCACGAAGCGGCCGGTGGACTCGATCACGATGTCCACGCCGAGGTCGCCCCACGGGAGGTTCGCCGGGTCGCGCTCGGCCAGGATCTTGATCGGCTTGCCGTCGATGACGATGGCGTCGCCCTCAACGGAGACCTGCTTGCCGAAGCGGCCGGCCACCGTGTCGTACTTCAGCAGGTGGGCCATTGTCTTCAGGTCGCCGAGGTCGTTCGCCGCCACAACCTCGAAGCCGCGGTCGCCGCTCTCCGCGAGGGCCTTGAAGAAGTTCCGTCCGATCCGCCCGAAACCGTTAATACCTACTCGAATGGTCACAGCACCAGTCTCCGTTCCGATCGCCGCTCGTGACTAGGGGCCAACGTCCGGGACGATCCTTCCTTTGTCACGTCCCAGCGCGCGGGCGCGATTGCGGTCGCGCCCCCGGGGAGATTATCGGACACGGCGCGACGGGCCGCCGGCCCCGGGGGGACCCGGAGCCGCCGGCCGCCGCTTTCCGCTGGGTGCTGGCCTGCCGGCGGGCGTGCGCCCGCCGACGCCCCCGTCCCGTCGTCGGCCCTGTGGTCTAGACCATGATAGTGGCTTGGTCTAGACCACAGGAGCATCCTGCGGCGAAATTCATCAAGCGGCACGCCGCATGCCGCCCGGTGGCCGCTTTTGGTTCGCTTGACCGACTTTTGACGGCCTTTACCGTCCGGGCGCCGGCCCGCCCGGCCGGCGCCCGGGGGCCGGCGGCCGTGGGCAGCACGGACAGCAGACCCGCCGCCCGCGGCGGCGTACGCTGGCAGCGGCGGGAGATTTCGGCGGAAGGCGGGACAGGTGTCAGGGCGGACGGCGCGGCGGCGGGTGGTGCGGGTCACGGTCCCCGCCGGGGACGCCGCCGGCACCGGAACGGCCACGGGCCGCCGGGTCACGGCCTCGGCGCGGGCCGACCTGCTGGCCGGCGAGGAGCCGCTGGGCATCCGGGTGGACGGCGCCGCGCTCACCATGACGATGCGGACACCCGGGGACGACGTCGAGCTGGCGGCGGGCTTCCTCGTCGGGGAGGCCATCGTGCGCGGCCGGGACGACATCGCGGCGATGAAGGTCTGCGACGGGACGACCTGCGGTCACCTCGACCACACCGACGACGAGATCGGGAACATCGTCGACATCACCCTGGCGCCCGGCGCGGCGGTCACGCCCGGCGCGCGGCGCGGCTTCCTGACCACCTCGGCGTGCGGGGTCTGCGGCAAGACCTCGATCAACGACATCTGCGTGCTGCCGCAGTCCCCGCTGTCCGCCGACGCGACGGTCTTCGACCCGGCCGTGATCGCGACGCTGCCCGGCCGGCTGCGCGAGGCGCAGCGGGTGTTCTCCTCCACCGGAGGGCTGCACGCGGCCGGGCTGTTCAGTGCCTCCGGGGAGCTCCTGGCCGCCCGCGAGGACGTCGGGCGGCACAACGCGGTCGACAAGATCGTCGGCTGGGCGCTCCTGCAGGACAAGCTGCCGCTGGCCGGCTGCGCGCTGCTGGTGTCCGGGCGCGCCTCGTTCGAGCTGGTGCAGAAGGCGGTCCTGGCCGGAATCCCGCTGCTCGCCGCGGTGTCCGCGCCGTCCTCGCTCGCGGCCGACCTCGCGGAGGAGGCCGGGCTCAGCCTGATCGGGTTCCTGCGCGGGCAGTCGATGAACGTCTACACCGGCGCGCACCGGGTAGCGCTGCCAGCATGACGCGCGAGAGAGACCGCGGTTGCGGCGGCAGGTCCGGCGCGGCGCGCCTTCCCCTGGGCACGGCCGCCGTCTTCGCCGGCTCGCCATCCGGACATTCGCCGCATAGCGGACGGAGCCGCGGCCGCCGGCTATGCCAGGCGGCGCGGGCGGTGCCGCCAGCGAGGCCGCGCCGCCGCCTCCGGCGGCGGCAGGCGGGCACCGGACACGGCGGGGGCGCGCGATGAGCCACGGCGACGGGGTCTCCCGGCCGCTGCCGGAGGCCGCCCGCGAACGCTGGCTGGACGCGCTCGCCCGGGTCGGCTGGGCGCCGCGGCCGGACGCGGGCTGCCCTGGCGGCGTGGCCGGCCGCGGGCACGGCGGCGAGCGGGTTCCCGTCGGCGAGGCCCTCGGCCGGGTCACCGCCGCGCCGGTGGCCGCCCGGTGGCCGTCGCCGCGCACGGACTGCGCGGCGATGGACGGGATCGCGGTGCGGCTGGCCGACCTCGCGACGGCGCCGGGTGCCGACACGACCGGGGCAGGCGGCGGTGCGGTGCGGCTGCGGCCGGGTTTGTTCGAATGGATCGACACGGGCGATCCGATGCCGCCCGCCAGGGACGCCGTCGTCGTCCGGGAGCGGCTGCTGCCGCAGGCGGACGGCAGCGTGATCGTCACCGCCGCGGCGGCGGCCCGGGCCGGGCACGCGGCCAGCCAGC
>DAHWEX010000729.1 GCA_027326205.1 Actinomycetota bacterium | reverse complement strand
CGGCGAGGTGCAAGGCGACGACGGTGTCCTCTAGCTCCGGCAGCGCTTCCGACTTGCCCGCGCTGACCCAGGACCGGACCAGTTCCGCGGTCCCGCCGGCCAGGGCCTGGTAGGCCTCGTCGGGCACGGCGGGCCATCCGGGGTTCCGCATGAGGGCACGCCGGTGCCATTTCGCGTTGAGCTCGGCGAACCGGAACCCGGCGTCCTGCAACCGCTCGACCGCGAGGGGGCCAGCGGCGGGCATGTCGATGTAGAAGACCCGGGCGAAGTCCGGCTCTTCCGCCAGGAAGCGCAGGAAGGCCCGGATCCCGGAGCGCAGGATGTCTTCGTCGGTGTCGTCCCGTGCCGCGTGCGCGGCCTGGGTGACCGCCTCGGACAAGAGCTGGCCGCCCCGGCGCGTCGCCGCGAGGAAGCAGTCCTCTCGGCTGCGAAAGTGCAGGTAGAACGCGGCGCGGGACACCTTCGCGTGGCGGACGATGTCGGCCACGGAAACCGCCGGGTACCCCTTGTCCGCGACCACCGCGACCGTGGCCCGCAGCAGCCGCTCGCGCTGTGACGCCTGGACCTCGGGTGCGGGCAGCCGGCTGCGGCCACGCGGCAGGCCCGGCTTTCCGACGTGAATTCCGGAAAGACTGCCCTCTTGCTTGAAGTCCAGCATGAGCCTAGAGTAACGGGAAAATTCCTAAAGTACAGAATCGTACTTTAGGCCGTGCGCGCGATCGACGACGACGTGGCGCGGAAAGGGGTCGCAGCATGACGGCTACCGTGAACGGCACAGCCGCCGGCGGAGCAGTCCAGGGTCTCTGGAACCGGCAACTCAATCACTACCCCGCGACGCGAAACCGGATGTGGTACCTGAGCATCGTGGTGGCCGCGACGATCGTCCTGTACTACGAGCTCTATATTGGCGGGTCGGTCGCTCCCAAGATCCTGACCGGCTACGGCATGACCTTCCCGTTTTACGTTTACATCAGCGTGGTGGGGAACGCGGTCGGCGCGTTCGGCTCGCTGTTGGCCGGCCTCGGGGACCGCTGGGGCCGGGCGAACCTGACCGCCTACGGCCTGGTGATAACCGCGCTGCTTGCTCTCTTCGGAATCCCTAACGCTGGTGATAAGTGGACGTTCGCGGTCCTCTCTGTCATCATCGGCCTCGTCGAGGGCGTCATCCTCGTCGCGACCCCGGCCCTGGTCAGGGACTTTTCCCCGCAGCTCGGCCGGGCCTCGGCGATGGGCTTCTGGACCCTCGGGCCGGTCATCGGCAGCCTCGTGGTCGCCGTGGTTTCCACCAACACGGTCAATCACCTGGGTGCCTGGCAGGACCAGTACATCATCTGCGGCATCGCCGGGCTCGTGGTCGGCGTGATCGCGCTGTTCGGCCTCCGGGAGCTGTCACCGCAACTGCGCGACCAGCTCATGGTGTCACTGCACGACCGGGCGCTCATCGAGGCGAAGGCCCGCGGCATCAACCCCGAGCAGGCGATGGGCAAGAGCCCGTGGCGGCAGATGATGCGCCTGGACGTCGTCGGGTCCGCGTTCGCGATCTCCGTGTTCCTGCTCATCTACTACGCGGCGGTCGGGTTCTTCACCATCTACTTCACCAGCCTGTACGGGTTCTCGCTGTCGAAGGCCAACAGCATCGGCAACTGGTTCTGGGCGTTCGACGCGGCCATGCTGATCATCACCGGGATCATCTCCGACCGGTTCCGGGTCCGCAAACCGTTCATGGTGGTCGGCGGTATCGGCGCCATCGTGATGACGATCATCTTCCTCAACCTGGGCACGAAGACCTCGTACGCGACGATCGTGGTGGTCATCAGCATCCTCGCGGCGTTCCTCGCCGTCGCGTACGCGCCGTGGATGGCCAGCTTCACCGAGACGGTCGAGAAGCACAACCCGGCGCTGATCGCGACGGGGCTGGCCGTGTGGGGCTGGATCATCCGCGTCGTGGTGGCGCTCTCCGCGCTGATCCTTCCGCTGGTCGTCAGCTCCATGACGCCGCTGGTCACCTACGGCAGCACCGTCAGCGCGTACGCGACGCAGTACGCTCCCGAGATCGCCTTCGCCCAGGCCCACCCGACGGTAGTCGCCGACGCGCAGAAGGTCCCGCCGTCGGTGATCGCCACCGCGACGGCCATCCCGCCCACCGTGACCGCCACCGCGGCCAAGATCCCGGCGTCGGTGATCGCCACCGCCACCACCTACAGCACCCAGCTGGTGAACGCGCAGAAGTTCCAGCCGGAACTGGCCGTGATCCAGGCCAACCCGGTGCTGTTCACCAAGTTGCAGGCTGACCCCACCAACAAGACCCTGCAGGCGCAGGCCGTCACCGCCGCGGGCGGCGGGGCCAAGGGCGCCGCCGTGCTCGCCACGATCGCCGCCAACCAGGCCGCGATCGCCGGCGTCATCGCGGCCGGCCCGCAACTGCAAACGGTCGCGCCGTACGCGGCCGACCTGCAGACCATCGCACCGTACTCGGCGCAGCTGAAGACCATCGCCCCGTACTCCGCGGAGCTGACCGCGATGGCCCCGTACAGCGCGCAGCTCACGGCGCTGTCCAAGGTGCCCGCGGGGGTGTTCCCCTACCTCACCGCCCACGGCGCATCGGTGCAGCAGGCCGCGGCCAACGCGCCCGGTCAGTGGAAGATCTGGTGGTGGGTCTGCGTCGGCGGCGAGATCCTCTTCCTGCCCTTCATCTTCGTGATGACCGGCCGGTGGAGCCCCCGCAAGGCCAAGGAGGACGCGGACGCGCACGAGGCCGCGGTCCGGCGGGAACTCGACGCCCTCACCCAGGAGGCATAGGCCCTACCCCCTACAGCGCTGAGCCAGCCGCGGCAACGTCGCCGCGGCTGGCTCAGGCCGTTTCAGGGGAGCTCGAACCCGCCGTTGCGCGCCCTGGTCAGAAAGGCCCGCCACTCAGCATGGGTAAACGCGAGGACCGGGCCCGAATGGTCCTGGGAGTGCCGGACCCGGACCACCTCAGCGCGGACCTGCACCTCAAGGCAGTTGCCGTGGGGCTGGGATGCCTTGCTCTTGCGCCATATGCCGTCAGCGGATGCCGCGTCGGTCACGCTTCCTCCTCATGAGGGAGCCGGTGCGGGGAAGCGGCGCAGCCTAGATCGAGCCGAGGCCAAGTGGGACAACCCCTACTGAATATGACGAAGGTCAATTGTAGGGGTTGCGCGGATAGCCGACCACCCGGCGAGACGGCAACGTTTCCTTAACCTTCCGGTTGCCGGGAAGCCCGCGTCCGCTAGCTCAGCTCGGCAATCACTTCACGCAGGAAGCCGATGGTCCGCGCTGGTCCGAGTGACGCCTGGCGGAGCCGCTCGAAGTCTTCGCGGTAACTGAGGATCTCTTCCGCGTCGTCGCGGCTCAGTACGTCGCCGCGTGGGCTCTCCAGGTACAGCAGTTCGTCATCAGCGGCATCAGAGAACTCATAGATCACAAACGGCGTCTGCAATCCGGGGACAAGTCCCGCGGTAAAGGGAATTACCTCGACCGTTATGTTTGGCCGGCCCGCGGCCTCGACTAGTTGCCGCAACTGCGTCCGCATCAGGTCCTTACCGCCGACAATGCGGCGGATAACCGCCTCGTCGAGGACGAAGAACAGCAGCGGGGCCTCGGCTCGCCCGAGGAGTTCCTGCCGCTTGAGCCGGACTTCGATTACCTGGTCTATCCGGCTGTCCGGCATGTCCGGGGCCAGTTGGCGAGTGGACACGCGCATGTAGTCCGGCGTCTGCAGCAGACCGGGAACCACCAGGTCCTCGTAGTGCCGCGACAGGGACGCCGCGTTCTCGTACTCGATCAGCTGAGCGAGTGGCTTTGGGATGTCGCTGGCGCTCCACCAGGTCCGCTCCCGGGAGGCCTTGGCCAGGGCGAGCCAGTTCGCCACCTGCTTCTCGTCGATGACTTTGTAGTACTGCGCGAGAGCCTTCAGGTCGTTGGTGGAGATGTTGTTCGTGCCGTTTTCGATGCGGATGAGCTTCGACAGCGACCAGTCCATGGCCCGGGCTGTCTGCTCCTGAGTCAGCTCAGCCTCAAGGCGCGTACGGCGAAGCTCCGTTCGCAGTCGGCGTCGCGTCACCGCCGGGCTTAGGTTCTCGGTCTCGTCCATGATCCACCTAGCTGTAGCAACAAGCCTAACGCGCACGGGTAGCCACGTTGCATAGTGACAGATCGCTGCTGCGATGAAGCCACCATCGTAAGCCCTGCCTCGTGACCTCTGGTGCCGTGGATGCGCGATTGCAACCAAGGGAGTGCCACCCGCTCGGCGCCAGGATCGCAAGGCGTCATGACTTGAAGAGCCCACACTATCAAGACACGTGTCCTTGTGACATATGTCAGAAAGATTGCTTCCTTTAGTCACCTAGCATGATGCATACTGGCAGTGGACACCAGTGCTAGCGGGGAGGTGAACCAATGATCTTTATGGTCTCTCTAGTCACGTTGCTGTTCGGGATCTGGATCGGAACCCTGCTGCGCGGCCGATACATCCGGCAAGGGGTCGTCGACGACCTCAACCCGAAGCTCAGCCGCATGCAGGGCCAGCTCAACACCATCGAGGCCGAGGTGGGCTACATGGTGAACTCCCGGTACGCCGAGCTCAACGCCCGGCTGTCGCCGGAGTCACGACAGCACAGCGACTAACCCAGGGACGAGGTGCGAGCGCGGACGTACGAGGGCCGTTGCGCTCGCACCTCTTTTTTGCCCTGGTGCCACGCAACCAGGTCAACGAGGCGAAGCGTGAGCATGGGCGGGACGCCACGTCGGTGCCAAGCAACTAAGGTCGGGGACTCGTCACCGGGGGTCGTAGCGGCGGCCGGCCAGGCGGGGCGCGTGGTGCCCGTGCCTCGCGCATGCTGGTCACGGAGGGGGTGGCGTCGGATGACGGGGGCCGCCTGGTCGCCGGTGCAAACCGCGCCCGCCATGCCCTACCCTAGATAGGTAGCCGCACGGCCCGTGGTGGGCGGCGAACCAAACGCTCTGACCACGCTGTGCTGTTGTGATACTGTATCACCTGCCTGCATAACCGCAGGTAGCACAATCAAAGACCTGCGCTCGTAGCTCAACGGATAGAGCATTTGACTACGGATCAAAAGGTTGGGGGTTCGAGTCCCTCCGAGCGCACTCGTTGAGACAGCGACGAACAAGGCCCTGACCAGCAACCTACTGGTCGGGGCCTTTTTCGTTAGCGGGGGCCCAGCGAGCGCGTGACAAGCTCGCAGGTCTCACGGGGTTGTGGACCGCGCCGAGCGCGGCGAGCGCCGCGCTCAAGGACCCGGGCCGAACGGGCCGGGTGGCTCGCGACGTTTACGGCGCTCACGTCCGGCGAGTACCGGCGAGCGGCCAAACCGTCCCGTGCGGCACGGCAAGCCGCACCGCACCGCGGTAGCGCGCATATCCAAGCGGCCGCGCAAGAGGGAGGTCGGCAGGTCAGAGCCATTCTCTCGGGATGAGAGATGGCTCTTATGTTTTTGAGAGGTTTCCTTAATATTTTGGGGCCACCTTGTGCGGACATTACGGATACAGTCTTACAGCGGTATCAAAGTTGACTCGGCTTGGCCGCCTGGGTGGAGCGCCTGCGGGCGCACGCCGCACGTTGGTGGCGGGACTCTGGGACCGCGCTAAGTAGAAGCCCTGCGTATCGCCGCTTGATGAGGCAGAAGGTCGGCTGACTGTGTCCTTTTGGCAGCTCCCCCGAAAAGCTACGAGCATGCGCGTCCTTGCTACTGCGGTTACGGTGGGTGCCGTCGCGCTGACTGCCGCCTGTGGCGGCGGCGGCACCAAGGCGGCGGTTGCGTCGCCCAACGGCTGGCACTCCTCCGCTGGCGCGTCCAGTGCCGACGGCCCCGGACTCGGTTTCTACGACGGCACCTTCAACCCGTCCGGCCTGGAGAAAGCCGCCGTCTGGCTCGGCTCGTCCAAGAGCGTTACGTACGCCGAGGACTTCATCGACGCCACGAACTTCACCAAGATCAGCGACCCGTGGCAGCTCTCCAACTGGAAGGGCACCTCCTACACCATGATCTGGGGCGTCCCCATGGTGCCGTGCGGCGCGCCGGCGACGCAGTGCCAAACGAACGTTGCGGACTACAACCTGGTCGCGAGCGGTGGCGCCAACAGCTACTACAAGACCCTCGCGCAGAACCTGGTGGCCGGCGGCTTCGGTTCCTCGTACATCCGGATCGGCTGGGAGTTCAACGCCAGTTGGATGGGGTGGAGCATCTGCAACCAGCAGGGGACGGGCGCGACGACCTGGGCGAAGGACTTCGTGCCCGCCTTCAAGAACATCGTGACCAGCATGCGCAGCGTCAGCGGCGCGAACTTCAAGTTCATCTGGAACCCGGACGACGGCAGCGCCTCTAGCTGCCCCGGCGTCCACCTGGAGGACTACTACCCGGGTGACCAGTACGTCGACGTGGTCGGGCTCGACGTGTACGACGGCTTCGGGCAGACGGTGACCAGCGACTCCGCCCGCTGGAACGACCTGCTGAACGGGGTCAACGGAGGCGGGTGGGCCGCGGAGAAGCCGGTGCCCATCAGCGGGCAGACCTTCGAGGGGTACGGCCTGGACTGGATCGCCGCGTTCGGCAAGGAACACAGCAAGCAGATCAGCATCCCCGAGTGGGGGCTCTTCAAGACCACCGACCAGAACGGCGGCGGCGACGACCCGTACTTCGTGAACCAGATGGCTGCCTGGCTCAAGACCAACGACACCGGCCCGGCCATCTACTGGAACTACGGCGGCGGGAACATGCCGCTGGACATCCCGAACTACACCACCGGCGCGACCCCGAACGCCTCGCAGGCATTCAAGACCGCGTTCAGCTCCGGCGTGTAGCCAACGCACCGGGGCAACGTACGGGACAGTCCCAGGGCCGCACGGCGGCGGCCGGCACGATAGCGGTCTAGAAGAGGTCGCCGCCGGTCAGGACGTAGAGGAACGGGACGAGCGGGATCAGTCCGAAGATGGCCCAGGCCAGCTTCGCGACTGTCCCCAGGTCTGTGCGGACCGCCAGGTTGATCCACATCAGGACGACCGCGAGCGGGTGCAGGATGCAGATCAGCAGCTCAACCAGTTTCTTCATGGCGCCTCCCGGAGTCGAACCTCTTCTGCCCTGGAGTAACGCCGGCAAACGGGACGGACGTTCCCTGAGGCCCCGGCCGTAGGCGGAAACCCGGCCCGGCACCCGGCGGGTGAAGGCGCGATACCAGACTATACGGGTGAATTCTGTCAGCGCTATATAGCCCTATAAAGACCTAGCCCTGGTCCGGCCAGCCGTCCGGTATCCGGGTCAGCGGGTCACCCGGAACGGCCAGGGCCGGGTAAGCGGGAGTGACCGCGTCCGGCCAGCGCGCGGACAGGAGCGAGCGCAGTGCCGACACCGCGGCCCCCAGTCGCGGCAGCGCGCCGCAGCGGGCGGCCGCGTCGGTGAAGCTGGCCGCCCAGGTCAGCACCCGAGGCCGCCCGGTCGTCGTGCCCCACTCCACATCCTCGTCCAGCGAGCGGCGGTGGCTTGGCGGGCGTGGCAGGGCCAGGGCTGTCCATGGCAAGAGCACGAAACGGGCATGGTTACCCTAGGCGTCGTCCCGGGTGTTTACGATTGACCGAACGTGACACCAGCCAAAACGAGTACCAGAAGCAGGGAGCGTCGCATGGCCGACAATGCCCGTCCGCCTTTCCGCGCCGACCATGTCGGCAGCCTCCTCCGGCCCAAGGAGGTGCACCAGGCCCGCGACGAGTTCGCCAAGGGCCTGATCGCCGCCGAGGACCTCAAGCGGGTCGAGGACGACGCGATCCGCGAGGTCATCCGCATGCAGGGCGAGGTCGGCCTGAAGTCGGCGACCGACGGCGAACTGCGCCGCCAGTCGTGGCACATGGACTTCATCTACCAACTCGGCGGCATCGAGCAGGTGAACGACGACCTGGTCCGGGTGGCGTTCCACAACAAGGACAAGACCTACGAGTACGCGCCGCCGTCGGCCCACGTGACCGCGCCGGTTTCGCTGCCGGACACGATCTTCGCCGACGCGTTCACGTTCGTCCGCGACAACGTCTCGGCCGGCCAGACGCCGAAGCTGACCATCCCGTCGCCGTCGATGGTGCACTACCGGGGCGGCCGGGAGGCCATCTCCAAGGACGTGTACCCCGACCTGGCGCAGTTCTGGGACGACCTGGCCACCGCCTACGGCGAGGAGGTGCGCCGGCTGTACGACCTGGGCTGCCGCTACCTGCAGCTTGACGACACCAGCCTGGCCTACGTCAACGACCCGGCGCAGCGCGAGCACGTCAAGGAGATCGGCGGCGACCCGCTGCACCAGCACGAGACCTACATCGCCACGATCAACAAGGCGATCGCGGGCCGCCCGGCCGACATGGCGGTCACCACGCACATGTGCCGCGGCAACAACCAGTCGATGTGGGCGGCGGAGGGCGGCTACGACTTCGTGGCCGACACCCTGTTCAACCAGCTCGACGTGGACGGCTTCTTCTGCGAGTGGGACGACGAGCGCTCCGGCGGCTTCGAGCCGCTCCGCTACCTGCCCAAGGGCAAGCACGTCGTCCTCGGCGTCGTCACCAGCAAGCGCGGCGACCTCGAGTCCAAGGACTTCATCAAGCGCCGCGTCGAGGAAGCCGCCAAGTACACCGACCTCGACCAGCTCTGCCTGTCGGCCCAGTGCGGCTTCTCCAGCACGGAAGAGGGCAACGACCTCACCGAGGCCCAGCAGTGGGACAAGCTCCGCTTCATCGTCGAGACCGCGGACGAGATCTGGGGCTAGGTTCTGGGGGTTTGACCTAAAGTCAAATTCAAAGTCAAGACCCAGACCCCGTAGTGCCAGGGGTGGGTGGAGGTTCCCGCGGCCACTCCTTCGGAAGGGCCGCGGCGAACCTCCATCCACCCCCTTCGCGTTATCCGGGTGCCTTGCCTTCGGTATCGGCCCAAGTCAAAGTCAAAATCAAGGTCAAGACCTCGGGTGTGACCGGTCTCGCTATGGCGGCAGGCGTTTTAGGCTTCCGAACG